>JAQBPH010000211.1:0-4336 GCA_028287625.1 Chloroflexota bacterium
CGGAGCGGATCAGCGACTCGGCCACGACCAGGCCGTAGATGAAGCCGCTGCAGGCGGCGCCGAGGTCGAATGCGGGGATGCCGCCGAGGTCGAGGTGGCGCTGCACCAGGCACGCGGTCGAGGGAAAGAGCGTGTCCGGGCTGGCGGTCGCCACCAGCACGGCGTCGACCCGCGGGTTGCCGGCGCGCTCCAGCGCGGCCCGGGCGGCCTCGGCGCCCATCGAGGAGGCGGTCTCCCCGGAGCCGGTGCGCCGCCGCTCGCGGATCCCGGTGCGCTCCATGATCCACGCGTCGGAGGTCTCGACCCTGGCCTCGAGCTCGGCGTTGGTGATCACGCCGTCGGGGGAGTAGGAGCCGATCCCGAGAATTCCGGCCCGCACCCGGGCGCCCGCCGGCGGGGTGTCGAGGGCCAGCGTCGCAGTGCGGTTCATCGGCGGAGGGCTCGCCATCGTGACGATGGTAAGCGTCACGTGCATCCGCGGTTACGGTCGGGAGGCGCCGGGAACCGCCGTCGAACTGCCGAACCGAAGTCGAGAACGCCATCTCCGCCTCGGCGCGCCACCGGCCGCGCCTCCACGCTATTGTGTGCACCGGCCGAAACGCCGACGCACCACCGAGCGTTTGGTTGGACACCCATGAGTACTTCCGATCCGTCCCTGCAGCTCAGCCGGCCGTCCCACCGCCTCCGTCTCCGCTCCCGTCGCCGGCTCCTCGTCGGGCTCGCGCTCGCCCTCGTCGTCGCCGTCTTGGTGGTGGGCTCGGGCGCCGGCATCGGCGTCTACCACGACCAGCAGAGCCGGCTCACCCAGGCCCGCACCGATCGCGCCGCCGCCAAGCGGGTGATCGACGCCGCGGTGGCCCGGGCCCAGAGCGACGGCATCACCACCGCCCAGCTCGGCCCGGTGCTCTCGGCCGAGGCGGCGCTGCTCTCCGGCAGCCCCGTCGCCCCCCACTTCGGCTGGTTCGACAACGGCGAGATCGGCCGCCTCCAGCACCAGTCGGCGGGGCTGCGCAGCCTGGTCGGGCGCGTCGACGCCATCCAGGTGGCCGCCACCGGCAGCGCCCGCGACCGGGTCGGCGCCCTGCTCGGCGAGCTGGACGCGGCGATCGCGGCGGCCCGCTCGGTGGGCCTCGACGCCAGTGCCGACGCCACCTTCCTCGCCGGGGTCCGCGACAGCATCGCCCGCGCGGCGACGCCGACCCAGGTCACCGCCGCGGTCGCCCCGGTGCGGCAGCACGTCGACGACCTCGGGCAGCGCACCGACGCCAAGCGGGCCGCCGACGCCGCCCTGGCCGCCCTCAACGCAAGCCAGGCGCGCGCCCAGGGCGCGGTGGCGCGGGCCGACGGGCTGGTCGCCCAGGCGGCGAGGTTCCCGCAGCTGCAGGTGCGGGCCTGGGTCGACGAGATCGCCGCGGTCCACCCGCAGCTGGCGGCGGCCACCACCCAGGACCAGTTCGACGCCGTCACCGCCGCGGTCGGCCCCCCGGCGAACGGCATCTCCGCCCTGCTGGCGGCGCGCTCCAGCGCCTACGGGGCGATGTCCGACGCGCGCCAGGCGGTGCAGAGCGCGATCTCCTACAGGATCGACCCGGGGAGCGTCCCCTCGCAGCTCGACGCCCTGCAGGCACGGCTCGACGGCACCGGCACCGCTCCCGGCTTCGGCGACGTCGCCAGCCAGGCGGGCGCGCTGGTGGCGCCCCTCCAGGCCAGGGTGGTCACCGCGAGCCTGGGCGTGGGCAAGGTCATCCTGATCAGCCTCCACGACCAGAGCCTCGCCGCCTACCAGGACGGGACCACCGTCCTCACCACCCCGGTCACCACCGGCCGCCCGGCCCTCCCCACCCCCACCGGCACCTTCCAGGTGCTCCGCAAGAGCCACCCCTGGACGATGCGCTCCGACTTCCCGCGCTGGTCGCCGTACTGGTACCCGGACAGCCCGGTCACCTACGTGCTCTGGTTCACCAACGAGGGCCACGGCATCCACGACGCCCCCTGGCGCGGCACCTACGGCCCCGGCACCGAGGCGGCCGGCTCTCACGGCTGCGTCAACGTCCCCTTCGCCGCCGAGAAGCTCCTCTTCTCGTGGGCCGACATCGGCACCCGCGTGGTCATCCGCGCGGAGGCGATGAACGCCCCCGCCCCCAGCGGCCACTGACGCCGAAGCGGCGTCTCGGAGAGGTATCCTCACCCCCCGATGAACCTCTTCACCGGCATGACGAACCATGAGGTGGTGTCGTCGATCCTCGGGTTCCTCCTCTTCAACGGATACGTCGTCCTGCTGGTGATCTCGCTGGCGGCGTTCTGGGTGACCAGCCGGCCGCGGCGGGGACGGGTGCGGCACTCCGCGATCTGGCACATGGTCGCGGCCCTCTGGATGATGTTGGCCTTCATCTCGACGGTGTGGGCCGCGCCGGTGGAGAAGTCCTTCGTCGACGCCGACCAGGCCGCCGAGCCCTTCTTCCAGGGCGTGCGCTTCCAGAAGGTGATCATCGGGCTGCTCTTCGCGGCGGTCGCGGTGGCCTGCATGCTGATCGGTGCGGTGCGCGGCGGCCGGGAGAAGCGGGCCGCCGCCCAGCGGGCGCTGCGCGAGGAGATCCCCGCCGGCGCGGGTCGCTAGCCCCTCCGAGGCCCGCCGCGTCCCCTGATACGCTCCGGGGGCGATGAGCGAGTGGCGCTGGGTGGATATCTACACCACCTTCCTCAAGATCACCGGCGAGCTCGAGGGGACGGCCGACCGCCGGCTCACCGACCTGGTGGGCGGGCCGGGCCCGGTGCTCGACCTGCGCGCCGCCGTGGTCGAGGCCGCCACCGATCATCAGCACCGGCTGGGCGGAGACGCGCAGCGGCTCACCGTGGTCAAGGGGGCGATCAGCCTGGTCTGCCCGCGCGACCAGGTGGGTGAGGCCGCCCGCGATCGCGAGGGCCCGCGGGAGAAGCAGCGCGTCGCCGTCCAGCTCAGCGCCCAGGCGTTCTCGATGCGCGGCGACGTCCACCTCGAGCCCGGGGTCAGCCTGCACGACCACCTCTGCGGCGAGGGCGCGGGCTTCATCCCGGTGACCGGTCTCTCCGCGCTCTGGCTCGCCGGCGCCGGCGAGCCGCGCGCCGTCCAGCGCGGTTTCGCGCTGCTGAACTGCGCCACGCTGGTGAGCTTCGCCCCGGTCTGACGGCGGACCGCTGGACCGCGACCCACCCGTGCAGGCTATCCTCTGGGAGCCTCAGCTGCCGCTCCGGAGACCCTCTGCCGGTGGAACGCCTGATCCTCGCGCTGCGATCCGACTACGGATGCCTGGTGATCGCCTTGGTGTTCGTCGTCATCATGGTCTCGACGATCGTCTTCGCCGACATCGTCACCCCACCGGCCGCCAACCCCTTCGTGTAGCCCTCCCGGTCCCGTCCAGGCATAGGTAGAATGACCCAAGCCTCCTCCCTCTCCCGGGGGGTTCCGAGCCGCCGTCGAGGGCTTTCATGGGCCTGAACCCGTACGACACGCCGCGTGGCCGCCTGCATCGGCTGGCGGACATCAGCCGCCGCCAGTTCCTGCTCTTCATGGGCATCCTGGCGGCGCTGGCGGCGTCCCTGTTCGGCGGGATCAAGACCCTGGGCTTCCTCTTCCCCAACGCCAACCTCGAGGAGCCGCTCGCCTTCACCGTCGACGTGGAGCCCGACGCGATCACCGTGGGCAACCCGCTGCAGATCACCGAGAAGCGGGTGAGCATCATCCGCGACGACGCCGGCTACTACGCCGTCTACCTGGTCTGCACCCACCTCGGCTGCACCCCCAACTACGTGACCAACGTCACCAACGGAACCGGCGTGGCCGACGACGTGGCCAAGGGGCGCGGCGCCCGCCAGCCCGCCGAGCAGATCCCCAACGGCTGGGCGTGCCCGTGCCACGGCAGCCGCTACTACATCGACTCGACCAACTTCTACGGGCCCGCACCGCGCCCGATGGACTGGGTGGACGTCCAGTACAGCCCCTCGGGGAAGCTCGCGGTCGACCGGGGGAAGCTCGTGGTGCAGCGCGGAGCCGGCGTGACCACCAAGCCGCAGTGGCGGCTCGACCCCAAGACCAAGAAGGACAACGGCAAGACCCTGCCCTAGGGTCGGCCCGAGCACGGAACCGGACGAGGAAGAGGAGGAAGCGGAGGAGCGATGAGAGCCACTGGCGCGGGAGGTCCCAATCCGCTGGTCAAGTTCGCGTCCCAGCTCTGGGGCTCGATCTTCCGGCACGGGCTGCCCTCCACCGACAAGGTGGCGGCGCGCACCGCGCTCACCAACTTCTTCCTGCACATCCACCCGGTGCGGGTGAAGAAGTCGGCGATCCGCGTCTCCTACA
>JAQBPH010000219.1:0-12907 GCA_028287625.1 Chloroflexota bacterium
CGGCTCAGGTCTTCGCGAAGTGAGCGGTACTTGCTGCTCGTCCCGCTCGAAGCGCCCAGCACGTAGCGTTTCCCGATGCCCTCGACACGCAGCACCGTATCGCCCACGTCAGATGAGGTCCGCGAACCGGTGCTCGACGCGCCGGAAGTAGTACGTGCCGGCGACGAGAAGCCCGACCGACGTCAGGGCGGAGACGCCCATCAGGCCCCACGGCAGTGGGCCGTTCCTCAGGAACGCCCACCGGAATCCCTCGACGACGCCGGTCATGGGGTTGAGCCCGAAGAGCAGGCGGACACGGTCCGGAACGAGCGACGCCGGGTAGACCACGGGGGTCGCGAACAGCCAGAGTTGGATCACGAACGGCATCGCGTAGCGGACGTCGCGGTAGGCCACGTTGAGCGCGGCGAGGAAGACGCCGACGCTCGCCGCCGCGAGGAGGGCCAGCATCGCCAGAAGCGGCAGAAGCAGGACCGTCACCGGTGGCGCGACCCCATAGACGAGCATCATCACGATCAGCACCACCGACGCGATCGCCAGGTCGGGCAGCCATGCCAGCAGGGCTGCGAAGGGCAGAAGCAGCCGCGGAAAGTAGACTCGGGAGACGAGGGTGGCGCTGTTCACCAGGCTGTTGGTGGAGCTGCCGACGGCGTTGGCGAAGAAGGTCCAGGGCAGCAGACCCGCCATGGCGAAGAGGGGGTACGGGATGCCGTCGGATGGGACCTTGGCCAGGCGCCCGAGAAAGACGCTGAAGATGGCCATCATCAGGAGTGGCTGCAGGAGCGCCCAGGTCACGCCGAGAAGTGCCTGCGCATATCGCACCTTCACGTCTCGCCAGGCGAAGAAATAGAGGAGCTCGCGACCGCGCCAGAGGTCGGGCAGCCGCAGAGGTGACCACCCCGACGGTGGCGTGATGACCCGCATCGTTGCGCTGTGCGCTCTCACCGCCTCAACTCTTGAAAACCGTGGTGCACGTTGCAGTACCTGCTGCACGGCACGGCCCAGTGTAACCGACAGAGGACTTTCCCTTGAATGCACCCGACGGTTGCAGTTTGGTCACAGTCCTGTCCCATACCCTGTCGCGGAGCCGCCCACTCCGACGCGATCCCCAGACGAGCGGATGCTGACGAGGAAGCTCTCGAGAGAATCGATGGAGGCATCCCAGCGATGGCGTGCCGCCTCGGCGATGCCCGCCTCGGCGAGACGCCGTCGAAGTGGCTCGTCGGCCAGCATCCGCGACACCGCCTCGGCGATGGCGGTCGGGTCGCCCGGTGGTACGACGAGGGCGGTCCGATCGCTCCGAGCGTAGTCCGCCGCACCACCGTTGGCGGTGGTGATCAGTGGGGTACCGCAGCCCATCGCCTCCAGGCCGGGCAATCCCCAGCCCTCGTGGTGGGACGGGACCACGAACATCGCCAGCGCGTTGTAGTAGTCGCTGAGCTGGCCGTCATCCAGGCCGCTGTACAGCTCCACCCATTCGGGCACGGCCAGTCCCGGGTGCCCGAAGGCGTGGAAACGCAGGTGCTCTCCATGCTGCCGACGGACTGCGTCGAACGCCGTCAGCGCGTCGGCAAGACCCTTGTGAAGCTCGCGCCGAGCAGGGAATCCGATCACCGTGGCCGCGCGCTCCGCCGGTGGCACGGTCGGCCGGAACACGCGATGGTCGATGGCGGCCGTCACCGTCGTTGCCGGCCTCACGCCACACTCGATGAGCATCTCGGTCACCGCCTGGGAGGTGGCGATGAGCTGCAGCCCGCTGTGGAAGCTCCTGCCGATGCGCGATCGCATCGCTGCATCGCCGCATCGGTAGAACTCGTAGTCATAGACCAGATGGACCCCTGCTCGAGCGGCCGACCGGGCGACCACCTCGGCGGTCTGCCAGGCGGTCGCAACCACCACGTCGTCCGGCGGGATGAAGCGTGGCGTGAGCCACGGAATGCTCAGCAGCCGGACGCGGGGATGGGGCCGTGCCCAGTCGACATCAATCTGAGGCCGGTGGCGCAGCAGCCAGGCGACCGTCGGACCATGCCCGCGAGCGCTGGTCGGAGCATCGATCTGGCGCGGGTGAAGAACGGTCACCTCGTGGCCCCGGCGAGCGAGCCCGCTCGCGTACTCGTAGACGACCCGGAAGCCCCCGATCGGACCTCCGGAGTAGCCGGGCAGCACGAAGGTCACGCGCATCGGAGGGGTGGCACCTCGGGCTCGACCTGGAGGGCAGGTCGGCCTATTCTGACAGAAAGGAAAGAAATGGTCTGCGTCCCCCTCTGCCCGGTCAGAGGACCGGCCGGGGGGCCGTGCGATGCGGCACCTGGCGGAAGAGCCATCGGAGCAGGCCGAGGTACTTCCCTCGCTGCACGGGCCGGCGGAGTGCGGCTCCCATCAGGTAGCCGGCGAGCCCCCTCGCCCCGTAGGCCAGGAGAGCTGACGCCCGCGACCACTCACCGCCCACCCTGCGGGCGAACTCGATGTCCGCGTCGGCGCGATGCTGATAGATGAGGGCCTGCCGCCGCGGCTCCGCGCGAGCGGCGCTGGCGCCACCCAGGTGGGTCGCCCTGGCCTCGCTGACGAAGCGGATTCGCAGACCCCGCGCCCGAAGCCGGCGACACAGCTCCATGTCCTCGAGGTACATGAAGACGGTGTCGTCGAGGCCACCCAGGGCGCGCAGCAGGTCGGTCGGGAGCAGCATGAACGCGCCGTTGACCGCCTCGACGTCTCGACTGGCCGCCCGCTGCGCCCCGGACAGGAACTGGACGTCGAGGCGCGGGCTGAGCCGGGTGATGCCCAGGGTCTCCGCCCACATGTGAACGGGACGCCGTGCCCGGCGCGCCGCGGGCGGGTCGATCGAGCCGTCGGGCCGTCGCAGATCACATCCGACCAGCCCGATCAGCGGGTCCTCGTCGAGGGCCTGCACGCACGCGGCGAGACTGCCGGTGGAGATCTCGACGTCCGGGTTGAGGAGCAGCGTCAGCCGGCCCCGGCAGTGCGGCAGGCCGGCGTTCACGGCCCGAGCGAAGCCCAGATTGATGCCTGGCTCGAGGACCACCGCGGCGCCACACTCCCTGGCGATGTCCGCAGACCGGTCACCTCCGGCGCAGTCCACCACCACGACCTCGAGGGGGATGCCGGCATCCGCCTCCGACGCCAGCGCGCCCAGGCAGCTCCGAAGGTCGTCCGCGGACCGCCACGTGACCACGATGGCCGACACGACCGGGCGCGGGGAGTGCAGCAGCGAACCGTCGCTGGATGGCATGAGCTGACGATAGGGTGTCGCGGCCCGAGCCAGGAGGCCCTGTTCCGGAGGCGTCACCAGTGCGTTGCGGATGCGTGAGGGGAAGGCCCCTGCGCGCCCGCGGGCTGAGCCCTACGTCCCCAGCTTCTCCGTCTGGGCCTTCAGCTGCTTCACCGAGGCCTCCAGGATCGACTTCAGCACCGGCTCCACCGTCACCTTGGCCATCATCTTCCCGGCGATGCCCCCGGGCAGATCGTAGTCCACCGTGAAGGTGGCCTCCGTGCCGCCGCCCCTCTCGTTGAACGACCAGGAGCCGTCCTGCCTGAAGCCCTTCCTCGTCTTCCAACCGATGGCCCGGTTCTCCTCCCAGGTGTCGATCTCGACCTCGCCATCGATGTTCACGGGCCCGGCATTCATCGACAGGGCGAACCGCGAGCCCTTGCCCTGGGTCTTGCTGCCCACCGGCTCCCATCTGGTCAGGTCCTTCATGTACCTGGTGGTGTTGCGGTAGTCGTCGACGTAGTCGAAGACCGTGCCCACCGGGGCGTTGATGGTCTCCGTCACCGTGATGCGGCCCATGGGAGTCCTCCGTGGTGCGGTCGGGTGGGACGCCGCCCTCACGGGGGGCGAGCCTAGCGCGTCGTCGCCGGCCTCGGCCACGGCCGCGTCGGCCCGGTGACGACCCGGTCACCGAGCGGACGGTCCGCCGCCGGCACGGGCCAGCCGTCCCCAGAATGGCGGGCATGCTCTCCGCGCGCCTGCCGGCGACCCTCGGCCTCGGTCTCGGCCGGCTCCTGCGCCGGCCAGCCGTCCGCCTGGCGGCCGGGCCGCTGCTCGCCGTCGCCCTGCTCGGACGGCTCCTCTACGCGCCGCTCCAGGCGCTCCACGGCGCCGGGTCGGACTACATCTCCTTCGCCACCGGCTCGCGCATCCTCACATCGGGCTCACGGTGTCTCTACTGCCTCTCGACCCAGGCGGACGCCCAGGCCCAGGTGCTCGGGTATCGCCCGGCACCCCCGGCGCCCGCCTTCCCCCACATCTTCGCCAACCCGCCGCTGGTCGCCTGGCTGCTGCGCCCGGTCGCGTCGCTCCCGCTGTCGACCGGGCTGGCCGTCTTCCTTGTGGCATCCCTCGCCGCGCTGCTCGCCGGTGCCCGGCTGCTGGAGCGCCGGCTTCCGCGCACGCTCCCGGACGGCCGGCGAGCCCTGCTGGTGATCGCCGCCACCGCCTCGCTGCCGGCGGCCACGACCCTGCTCCTCGCCCAGTGGGACGCGTTCCTGCTGCTCGCCGCCGTGGGTGCGATCTGGGCGCTGGACCGGGACAGGCCGCTCGCGGCGGGCCTGCTCCTCTCCGTGCTGCTGGTGAAACCGCAGCTCGCGTGGCTCCTCCTGCCCCTGCTGGTGGCCGCCTCCCGGTGGAGGATCGCCGCGGGCTTCGCTCTGGGCGCCGCGGTCTGGCTGGGGAGCGGACTGCTGATCGTCGGCCCGCGCCAGCTCATCGAGCTGCTCCCGCTGGTCCGCGCCCGGCAGACCGGCGAGAGCCTCCTCACCGCCGTGCTGCCCGCGCTGGCCGGACCCGCCGGCGGGAACACCGCCGTCCTCCTCGCCGCGCCGGTCCTCGCCGCCGCCGCCGTCGCCCTCGCCTGGCGCTGCCGGGCTGGGCTCCGCCGCGCCGCGCCCCCGGTGGCCGTGTCCCTGGGCATCTGCGCCTCGATCCTGTGCGCTCCTCACGTCTTCTCCGACGACCTGCTCCTGCTCGCCGTGCCGCTGGTGGTGCTGGCCACGACCTGGCCACGCGCGGCGCTGGCGGGAGCGGTGGCGCTGAGCCCTGCCTTCGTCCTCGACGAGTGGGTGGCCAACGTGGGGCCGCGCTGGGCCGAGGCGGTGGTGGTGCTCGGGGTGGGCGTCTGCCTGGTCCGCGTCGCCGCCCTGGCACGAGCCGCCGGGGCGCCGGCCTCAGCGCGGTAGCAGCGCGGTCGCCACCAGGTGCTCGATGGTGCGCAGCACCGGCTCGACGTCGCCGCCGGTCTCCAGGAGGTGCACCACCGCCTCGTTGACGGCGCCGACCACCGCGTAGGCGAGGGTCTCGAGGTCGAGGCCGGCGAGCGGCGACCCGTCGCGCGCCGCCGCGGCCCGCGCCTGGGCGAGCACCATCACGGCGAAGCGCGCGTGCAGGGCGCGGCGGCGCTCCTCGATGGTGGCGCTCACCCCGACCGACTCGATCAGCAGCACCCGCGCCGTGGCGGCGTCGCCGACGCAGCCGCGCACCGCCGTGCTCACCCCCGCGGCCACGCGGAGGCGGGGGTCGGTCTCGGCGGCGACGGCGTCGACGACCGCGCTCAGCAGCCGCTCGCCCTCGCGCTCGAGCAGGGCGGCGAAGGCGTGCTCCTTGCCGGCGAAGCAGGCGTAGAAGGCGCTCTTGGAGCAGCGCGCGCGGGCGACCACGTCGTCGACCGCGGTCTCGTGATAGCCCTGCTCGGCGACCAGCGAGACGATGGCGTCGAGGATGCGCCCGCGGTGCTGTGCGACCCGGTCGGAGCTGCGGTCAGCGGCCGTCCCGGCGCTCACCGCGCCTCGCTGGCGCCGCCGCTGATGGCACGCGCGATCACCCGCCGCTGGATCTCGCGGGTGCCCTCGAAGATAGTGTAGATCTTGGCGTCGCGATGCCAGCGCTGCACCGGCAGGTCGCGGATGTAGCCCCAGCCGCCGAGGATGCTGATCGCCTGATCGGTCACCCAGTTGGCGACCTCGCCCGCCTTCAGCTTGGCCATCGAGCCCTCGGCCCGTGCGAAGGGAAGGCCGGCGCGTCCCATGTACGCCGCCCGCCAGCAGAGCAGCCGCGCCGCGTCGATCTCGGTGCACATGTCGGCGAGGGTGAAGGCGATGGCCTGGTTGGCGATGATCGGGCGGCCGAACTGGACCCGGTTCATCGCGTACTCGAGCGCGTACTCATAGGCGGCGCGGGCGATGCCCACCGCCTGGGCGCCGACGATCGGCCGGGAGAGCTCCAGGGTGCGCAGCGCGGAGGAGCTGCCGCGCTCGTCGAGGGTCCCGGTCCGGGCCCGCTCGCGAGCCCGCGCCATCCGTCCCTCCAGCCGCTCCTCGCCGCCCAGGAGGCTGTCCGCGGGCACCCGCACCCCCTCGAGCACCACCTCCGCGGTGTGCGAGGCGCGCAGGCCCAGCTTGTGATGCTTGGCGCCCATCGACAGCCCGGGCGTGCCCTTCTCGATCACGAAGGACGCGTGCCCGGCGTGGCCCAGCGCCGGGTCGACGGTGGCCACCACCACATGGACGTCGGCGATGCCGCCGTTGGTGATGAAGCATTTTCGGCCGTCGATGACCCAGTCGGCGCCCTCACGGCGGGCGCGGGTGCGCAGGCTGCCGACGTCACTGCCGCTGTCCGGTTCGGTGATCGCGTAGGCGCCGAGGTGGATGTCGTCGACCGTTCCGTAGCAGCGCGGGATCCACTGGAGGATCTGCTCTGGGGTGCCTGTCGCGAAGATCCCGGCGCTGGCGAGATGGGAGCCGAAGATGCTGAGGCCGATGCCGGCGTCTCCCCAGAACAGCTCCTCGTTGACCGCCGCCATCAGCAGCCCGGTCTCGTCGGCGTGCATCGTCTGCAGCATCTCCACGCCGTAGAGGCCGACCCTTGCCGCCTCCTGGAGAACCGGCCAGGGCGTCTCCTCCCTCTCGTCCCACTCGGCGGCCGCGGGACGGATCACCCGCGCCGCGAAGTCGTGCACCCAGTCGCGGACCACCAGCGACTCCTCGCCCAGCCCCATGAGGACGACCGGGGGTGCGCCTGACGTGGCCGGAGCGGGCAGCGGTGTGGAGGTGGAGATGGAGAGCCCTCGGGGTGGCCCGCGGCCGAGCTCGGCGCTACGGCCTGGGACAGACCAGTACGTACTATTCTGGCGCCTCGCCCCGCCGCCGTCCACCCCCCGCGCCGGCCGGCCGGGGGCCGGCCCGATGCTAGAATGGCGCCCCTCGGGAAGTAGCTCAGCCAGGTTAGAGTGCACGGTTCGGGACCGTGAGGTCGCGAGTTCGAATCTCGCCTTCCCGACCATGCAAATCTCCTTGATGGATAAGGAGATTCGCCCCGGCGACAGAGTCAGGCCGCCGTCGTGGGTGACACCGGCCGGACGATCGGCTTGGCCCAGGTCGCTCAGCAGGAGCCGGGGCACCTGCCCGCCCGAATCCGGGCAGTGGCCGCGCAGCAGGAGGCACACGGGCACGCCTTGGCCGGCGACGAGGCAGCTTGCCACCGGAAGCTCGACGAGGCGATGGAACTCGCCGCCGCGGAGCTCACCATTGAGGGTCCTGGCCGGTACTGCATCCCGGAGTTCCTCGAGATCCAACGGGCCACCTGCTGGGTGGAGCTCGGCCGGCCTGATCGGGCGGTCACCATCTTCGAGGAGCAGCTGACCAGGTTGCCCTCAGTCCATCGGCGCGACCGGGGCGTCTACCTGGCCCGCCTCGCCCGTGCGTACGCGGGGAGGGATGACGCGGACGGGGCAGCGATGAACGCCCGGCAGGCTTTGGATGGGCTCGCGACCACCGGCTCCCGGCGGATCGTCTCCGAGCTCGTCAAGCTGCAGCCGAGGCTCGAGCAGTGGCGGGACGTCCCCGGTATGACCGATCTGCACACGGCCGTCGCCGGGCTCTGCTGAGTGGAGGGCTGAGGTGGGGATCGACCGGCCGTTCGTCATCTGGAAGTTCGGCGCCTCCCTGGACGGGCGCCTCGCGGCGGCTGACGGCTCCAGCCAGTGGATCACCAGCGAGGAGTCGAGGACCGACGCCCATCGGCTCAGAGCGGAGTCGGACGCGGTCATGGTGGGGTCCGGAACGCAGCGGATCGACAATCCGCACCTCGCAGTCCGTCACGTGGAGGCCGATCGGCAACCGCTGCGGGCCCGACCCTAGCCTATAGCCTAGCGGGCTCGTTCGTGGCGGCCGGCCTGGTCGATCGCGTGGTCGCCTACATCGCGCCCGCGCTGATTGGCGGAGGCGGACTCTCGGCCCTCGGCGGAGAAGGAGCACCATCGATCGACGCCGTCCGCAGGTTCGAACTGGAAGAAGTGACCCGCATCGGTCCGGACGTAAGGCTGATCGCCCGGCCGCTCACATAATCGGTCGGTCCCGGCAGCAAGGCAGGCACCGTCGCCTGAGCCGCGGGGCGCTCACCTGAAATTGCGCAAGATACCTATCTGCTTCGTTCAAGTAGGCGAGCATGAAGGGACGGGTGGCATCGTGTTAGACGTTGGGCAGATGCGAGCAGAAGGGGTGGTGGGTGTGATCCTCCCGAAAGGCCGCGACCCTCGTTTCGTGATGATCCGCCGCGGTGGGACCCTCACGGAATCGGATCACCAGCTCCTCGCCCTGTGGGCGGCATCGTGCGCGGAGCACGTCCTTGACCTCTTCGAGTCGGCTCAGCCTGAGGACCAGCGACCGCGCCAGGCGATCGAGCAGGCACGCGCCTGGGTGCGCGGTGAGATCACCATGACCCAGGCTCGCACGGCGGCCGGCCATGCAAACGCCGCGGCGAGAGACCTGAGTGGGGCAGCACGGCATGCCGCGTACGCTGCCGGCCAAGCCGCGGCCGTCGCACACGTCGCCGCGCACGAGCTCGGTGCGGCCGCCTATGCGATCAAGGCCGCGCGTGCTGCCGCGCCGGAAGGAGAGGGCGAGAGCGCAGGACGACTCGAGTGCCGGTGGCAGCGCGGCCAGCTCCCGGCGGCGATTCGCGAGCTCGTACTCGACGACCAGGGTTTGCGGAACGACATCTGCTGGTCGGTGTTCGACTTCTGAGAGCGCGTCGGGGCGTCAGCACTGCCGAACAACCGCTTCTGTCCGTGCGTGGGCACGCACAACGGCATCGCGAGCGACGGCGAGAACGTCATCTCCACGGCCAACCGCAACTTCGCACTCAAGAACGTGTACCACAGGCGGCGCACGGCACACCGCCCCGTCGTGGTGGATCGCGCGCTATCCACGTATCCTGCCGGTCTCATCACCCAGGTGAGCGTCAGGGCGTCCCGCCCCACAGGGCGCGCAGCGGCACTGCGTCCGTGCTGGCCGCGCCTCTATCTACGACGCCGGGCAGCAGTTCGCTGCCGGTCCGCCCCGCCCGCTTGATGTTCACCTGCCACGGCGTCAGGGTCGATCGCCGTACCGTGACTTGGCCGATGGTGCCCTACCGCGGGCACTGTCGACCCGACCATCAGGCATAGTCACGCCATGTCGAGCGAACCTATGGAGCGCCATGAGGCCTGGGCAGCATCCTCCGCGAACATGCGGGAGGCCATTGAGCAGGCCGTTCGGAGTCTTGGAGGACAGGTCCGCGAGGTCGCTCCTGACAGCCTTGTGGCTGAGTTCGGGTCGAAGATCGGCTTCCGTCTGCTCGACGGATACATCGGTAACGGCCGACGTCGATTTCCGATGCGGTTGACCCTGCTGATTCAGCCGCGGACGGGTGACGCTTCGCGGCTGACGGCGACTGTGGTAAGCAACGAGGGATGGTACCTAGTACGCCTTCCCGCGACCTCCCGTTTGTTCAGGGACAGGTCAGACGAGATCCTTCGTGGGCTGCGTGCAGCTACCGAGCCATGAGGCGAGTCCTACGGCACCAGGGTAGACCTGCGAACCGTGGGGTGGTCGATGGTGCCGGCCCCTGACCGGCAGTCCGTCGAGGTCCCGGCAACTCGTACGATCACCTTCGGCCCTGCTGATCAACCGGTTGCTGGTGGCCACGAAGCGCTCGACGTTCGCGACGCCGACGGGCCCACACTTGGACCAGGCCGGGCGTCTCCATATCGCCGGTCAGTACGCCTCCCCCATGCATCGACGAAGGCGTGGCCCGATCCGATGACGTCGAGGATCACCCCGACCGCCAGGCCTAGTCGAAGCTCTCTCGCCCAGCCAACCTGTCGTCCATGATCGCCGTTCACCGTCGGGTCAGTCCGCCGAGGTACGTCACGCACCGTGGCCCTGATCGCAGGGGTGGCCGGTTCCGGCACACCGGACCGGCGTCTCGCCGCGTTGTATATATTCGGAGACATGACTATTCAGCGGATGGACAACGTGGGCATCGTCGTCGACGACCTGGACGCGGCTGTCGCGTTCTTCACCGAGCTCGGCATGGAGATGGAAGGCAAGGGGCAGATCGAAGGCCTTTGGGCGGACCGCACCGTCGGACTCGACGGCGTCCGGAGCGACATTGCGATGATGCGGACCCCGGACGGCCACAGCAAGCTGGAGCTGACCAAGTACCACACCCCCGCGGCGTCCGGCGCCGAGCCGGAGAACCCGCCGCCCAACACCCTGGGCCTGCATCGCGTCATGTTCGCCGTCGACGACATCGACGACACCATCGCCCGCCTGCGCGCCCACGGCGCCGAACTCCTCGGCGAGGTGGCGCAGTACGAGAGCATCTTCCGGCTCTGCTACCTCCGCGGCCCCGCAGGCATCATCGTCGCTCTGGCCGAACAGATCGGCTGACGCGATCCTGCCGCGCGGGGCGGGTTCATCATCAGGCCGAGAATCGGACGTCCGGTTTCAGGTCACCCGCTAGTTCCCAAAGAACCACAAGCATGTGTGACTATGGTCTCGGCATAGGGTTGGAGCCCCGAAGGCCACGATGACGGCGCCGAGGTACACCTGCGCACCGTGTGCTCGAGGTGCTGGAGGAGCACCGCCGGCGCCAGGGTGAACAGCGCCTGGCGGCAGGCCCGGCGCCACCGCCCTCGGGCTACTCCTGCTGGGCGGGGTGGTTGACGATGCAACCAGCGGGACCATCATGGGGACCACTATCTCGCCTGAGACCCCGGGAGACGCCGGGAATACGTCGGAGGCTCGCTGAGGTGCTGAGACGGTGTAACCCTCCGTTCCGAATACGAAGCTATGCAGCTCCGGAGTTCGCTGAGACGAAGGGCGACGGCCACCCACCTCCATGCGGTTGGGGACCGTGAGGTCGCGAGTTCGAATCTCGCCTTCCCGACCATGCCCGCCGATCGGGGGCTGATTCGTAATCGGATCCGGCCGCAAGGGGCCGGCTACATCGACGGCAGCGCGGCGGCCTCGCGCAGCGCGAGCGCGTCACGGCTCGGCGGCGCGCCGAACATCCGCCGGTACTCGCGGCTGAACTGCGAGGGGCTGTCGTAGCCCACCGCGAAGCCCACGCCGGCGACATCCCCAGGGTCGGCGACGAGCCGCGCCCGCGCCTCGTGCAGGCGGATCTGCTTCTGGAACTGGATCGGCGTCATCGCGGTCACCGCACGGAAGTGGCGGTGAAACGACGAGACGCTCATCGTCGCCAGCGCCGCGAGCTCCTCGACGCGCAGCGTCTCGTCGTAGTGGCCGCGGATCCGACGGATCGCGCGGGCCAGGTGCGCGAGCCGGCTGTCGGCCAGCCCGATCTGCCGCACCGTCGCCCCCTGCGGGCCGGTGACCAGCCGCCACAGGACCTCGCGCTCGACGCCGGCAGCCAGCGCGGCGGCGTCGCGGGGCGCGTCGAGCAGCGCAAGCAGCCGGCCGGTCGCGTCGAGCAGCGCCGGCGACGCGTCGCTGACGGCAAGCCCGGCGGGCGTGGCATCGACGGCCCCCCGTCGAGCCGTGGCCGCGGGCGCCGTCTCGAGCAGCAGCGCGGCGATCCTCTCCGGGCGCAGCTCGAGCACGAAGGCGAGGAGCGGCTCGCCGGCGCTGGCCTGCGCGATATGCCCGATCACCGGCAGCTCGACCGACAGGATGGCGAACTGCCCCGCCCCGTAGGCGAAGGTGCGGCCGTTCAGCGCCGTCTTCTTCACGCCCTGCGCGACGACCGCCAGCGCCGGCTCGGCCACCTCGCCCAACGGCTCGGTGGTCGTCGGCGAGCAGATGACCGAGACGCCCGGCAGCGCCGTGCGCGTCACGCCCTCGCCGGCATGGCGGGTGATCAGCTCCCTCAGGCGGGCCAGCTCGTCCACGCCGCAAGTCAACCACGCCGGTCGCACGATCGGCGAGCGGTTGGCAGGATCGTGCAAGAGCCAGGCACCATCGACCTACCCCTCCGGGAGTCCGCCGTGGTGTCATGGAGCCATGACCTCCCTCGACTCCTACGTCACGCTCGGCCGCTCCGGCCTGCGCGTCAGCCCGCTGTCGCTGGGCACCATGACCTTCGGCGAGGACAACGGATGGGGCGCGAGCCCCGAGACCTCCGAGGCGATCCTCGCCGAGTACCTCGACCGCGGCGGCAACGTCGTCGACACGGCCAACACCTACACCAACGGCCACTCGGAGAAGATCGTCGGCGACTTCTTCGCCGCCCGGCCCGGACTGCGCGACCGCGTGGTGCTGAGCACGAAGTTCTTCGCCAACCTCCACCCCGGCGACCCCAACGGCGGCGGCGCCGGCCGCAAGGCGCTCATCGCCCAGCTCGAGGAGTCACTGCGGCGCCTGCAGACCGACTACATCGACCTCTACTGGCTGCACGGCTGGGATCGCCGCGCCCCGGTCGAGGAGACCCTGCGAGCGCTCGACGACCTGGTCACCGCCGGCAAGATCCGCTACGTCGGCGTCTGCAACGTCCCGGCGTGGGTCGCCGCGCAGAGCCGGACGATCGCCCACTTCCGCGGCTGGGCGCCGGTCACCGCGCTCCAGGTCGAGTACTCGCTCCTGCAGCGCACGCCCGAGGGCGAGCTGCTCCCGA
>JAQBPH010000260.1:0-27079 GCA_028287625.1 Chloroflexota bacterium
AGCTTGTGCGGGTTGCAGTGGACCCCCGTCTCCGCGGCCAGCCGGGCCATGATGCCCTCGCAGGCATCGATGGTCAGGCTGTGGAACTGCCCGTCGCGTCCACGCCGGCTAGTGATGAACACCTCCAGGCGGTGGGTGTCGGGACGCTCCTCGGCGATGTAGCGCTCGAGGCGCTTCGCGAGATTTCCGCCGAACCACTCGAGGGGCACGTATCGGTCCTCGGCATCCTTCGTCTGCCGGATGTTGTGCGCGCTCCGCTGCACGTTGATGTACGGGGGGCGCTCGGAGAGGTGCAGGTCCCCCAGCTGCAGGGCGACCAGCTCGCTGACCCGGAGCCCGGAGGCGAGGAAGACCTCGACGATGAGGCGGTCACGCTCGCTGGTGCATGCCTTGAGCAGCCGCCGCTCCTCCACCTCGGTGAGCACCGGCGAGCGCTTCCTGGGCACCTTCGGCTTGGGGATGGTTCCGACGCCGGCCAGGCCACTCTGATACCCGGGTGTGGTCGCCGAGAACTTCTCCAGCGCGTGGAGGTATTGGCGCATCTTCACGATGGTGTTCGGACTGGCGCCCAGGGCCTGGTAGCGGCCGACGAAGTCGGCGGCGTGCTCACCGGTCAGCTGGTCGAGGAAGTCGACGCCCTGCTCCTCGAGGTAGCGACGGAAGCGGCTGCCGAGCAGGTAGCTGCGGCAGTTCGCGGCGGTCTTCCTCCCCCACCCCCGGCGCAGGATCAGCGCCTCGACCGCGTCCCCAAGGGACACCCTGGCGCCCGCCGCCCGGATGGTGCTGCGCCGCCTCACGGCGGGGCCCTCCGCCACCTCCCGGCGACGCCGCAGAGGGCGGTCCCAGGCCTCGTCGCTCACGCTCATCTCCTCCCTCGCTGGACGGCTTAGTCGGAGATTGTGAGGTAACGTGATTTATTTTGCTTCGACCTACACCACTCCTCGGATCAGAGGTAACGAACATTTGTTCGTAGAAATGGCAAAGCCCTTATTCTGTAAGGAGAATCGCCGCCCTGAGGGAGGCTGGAGCCCAAGGTGGGAATCGAACCCACGACCTACGCCTTACCAAGACGTTGCTCTGCCCCTGAGCTACTTGGGCCTGGACCGGGAGGGGAATCGCGGTGGTGGGCAGGGGAGGATTCGAACCCCCGAAGGCATAGCCAGCTGATCTACAGTCAGCCCCGTTTGACCAACTTCGGTACCTGCCCGGGCGCGTCGCCGACCGGACCTGACGGCGGACCGGGAGCAGCGGAGACTCTACCAGCCGCGCTCGCCCCGCCTGTACTGGTGCCGTGACGGAGGGGGGCCGGCCCGGTCACGCCGGGCCGGCCCGCCCCCGGCTCAGCTCTTGGTGGAGGCGAAGGCCGCGGCGACCTCGTCGCAGACGTCGACGAGCTGCTGCCCCACGGCGGGGTCGTTGGTCTTCTTGGCGTCGCCCGCCTTCTTGGTCGCCCGCCAGAAGAGGTCGTGGAGCTCCGGCACCTTGGCGAGGTGCTCCGGCTTGAAGTAGTCGGTCCAGAGCACCCACAGGTGATGCTTGACCAGATCGGCGCGCTCCTCCTTGATGAACACCGCGCGCTCCTGGAAGACGGGGTCGTTGCTCCCCTGGTACTTCTCCATGCAGGCCTTCACCGACTGGGCCTCGATGCGGGCCTGGGCGGGGTCGTAGACGCCGCACGGAAGGTCGCAGTGGGCGTGGACCACACCGGGCGCCGCGATTCGGTCCGCGAGCGTCAAGAGCTTGGACAGCAGGGACATCGGCTCACTCCTTCTGGGATCGGCCAGGCGCGACGCCGGCCGGATGGCCGGAGCGGTCACGATATTGCCATCGCGGGAACAGCCACCGTGGCGCCGCCAGTTCCTACCCGGCCGGTCTCGCCACTCAAACCGCGCCGCGGCGGTGGGGCGGCGCGTAGCGGTACACGGCGCGCCCGCGCATCAGCCCCCGCGGCACGGCGCCGAACTCGGTGCTGTCGGTGCTCGCCGCGGGGTTGTCGCCGAGCACCACGTAGCCGCGGCCGGCTCGCAGGTGGCCGCCTCCGGGGAGGGGCGCCTCACCGCCGGGGCCGGCGGCCACCCGCTTCACCAGCGTCCGCCAGGGCTGGCGGGGGTCGGCGACGGCCACCACCGTCCCCGGCGCCGCCGGCAGCCTGACCAGGAGCAGGCGGTCGCCGGGGCGCAGCGACGGGAGCATGCTCTCCCCCACCACCTCCACCCGGCGCGGCCGCAGCAGGCCGACCACGGCGGCGGCGATCGCAGCGCCGGTGGCGGCGGCGAGGAGAGGGCGGAACGGCACAGGCCGATGGTGGACCGTCCCCGGGCGCGCCGCAAGGCGGAGCCGGGTCAGCGGCCCTCGTCGGCGACGTAGACTCTATCGCGCGAGGATGGCCGATCGGATCGCACACACCGCTGGGACCGCCGTTGCGTGGATGCTGATGCTCGGCGTGGTCGCGAACCTGGCGCCCGAGGCCGCACGGGACGCGAAGGAGTACGCCTCCGAGCTGGCCGGGTCGCTGCGCCGCCGCTTCCATCGCCCGTCCGACGACGACCTTGCCCGGCAGGTCCGGGAACTGGCTCCGGTCAGCAAAACCTGGTGACGCCCCCGGCAGCGGCCGGGGGCGCCCGGTTTGGGGGGAGGGGGTCGGGGCGAGGAGCCGCGGCGTCGAGGCGGGCGGGGGAGCCACCCGCACCTGGCCTCGGGGCGGGGACGGAAGGGATCCGCCTTCCGCCGCCGCGGCTCGCCTCCTACTGTGGCGAGGGCACCGGCCCAAGGGGGTGGTGCGGGAGGTGAGGGATGGCAGGGAAGCGGTGAAGGCCCGGGATGTCCACAGCACTGTCCACACCCTGTCCACAGGGTCGTGAGAGAGCCGGCGCGGGGATTCGAACCCCGGACCTGCTGTTTACAAAACAGTTGCTCTGCCACTGAGCTACGCCGGCCTGCGAGTTGGAGCGGGGCCTTTCTTCGCCCTTCCGAGCCCCGGTGACACCCTATCTGACACCGTACCCACCGCCGCGCCGACCAGCGCGTCGAGCGTGTCGGCCGCCTCCTGGTGCATCGCCGCAGCGGCGTGAGAGTACACCGGGCGCCGCTGCCAGCGGCACACCACGCCGAATGGTCACCCGGACATTCCCTTCCTCGACCACGTCCTCCGAGGGAAGGTCCCCTTCCTGCCTACCGTCATCCAACGGAGGCACGAAGCGGATCTTGCATTGCGAACGGTTGAGAACCGTCAATCGCCCCTGACGCGGTGATGCCCCCGGCGTGGGGCATCGGTTCCTCTACCGGTCACCCGCCCGGCTGTGACTGGCCCATCGACCATTGGCCGAGTCTCCGTGGAGTCGCAACGTTGCGCCTGGATCAGGGCATCTGACCACGGAGGGCACCTGAGATGACGACGCTGGTACGGTGCGGGGATGCGATGAACCTCGATGAGAGGCCGGAACGCCTGACCACCCTCATCCAGGAGATGGGCGATCGTGTGGGTGATGCCATGGATCGGCTGGTGGTCGGCTTCAGCAAGCAGGATCGGGAGAGTTGCACCGCACTGGTCGTCGACGGCGCCGAGCTCGACGACCTCCACCGCGAGGCCCGTGATCTGTGCTTCTCACGCCTGCTCTCACCGGTCTCGATGACAGCCGACGATCTTCGGTGGATGATCAGCATGGAGCAGGTGGCGGCGGAGCTCGAGCGAATGGGAGACCATTGCGTCAGCGTGGCGAAGATCGCTCGCGAGCTCGTCGGGCTTTCGGACGTGCCGCCGACCACGGACCTGTCTGAGCTGGTGAGCGCCTGTGCCAGGCAGGTGCGCGGCATCGTCTCGGCGCTGGCGAGCGCGGACCCTCACCGGGCCCGATTCGTGGCGTTCAACGCCCCCAATGTCGATGTCATCTGTCGGCGTGTTGTCGCGAACCTCAACGCCCACAGGAGTGGAGCCGAGGGAGCCCTGTCGGCGAGCAGGCTGCGCCTGGCGACTCGCCACATCGAGCGCGTCGCCGAACACGTCACGAACGTCGCCGAGCACCTCGTGGACGCGGCGACGGGACAGATCGAGGCCCTGGTGTGACGAGCGCTCGGCGGTTCAGCGCGGACACCTCCTGGGGCCCCCTCCAGGGCGGCCACCGTCCCATCCCCGCAACCGTCCCGGCCCTCGTGACGGGCGCCTCGAGCGGCCTCGGTGAGACCTTCGCTCGGCATCTCGCCCGCCGCGGTCACGAGCTGGTGCTTGTCGCGCGGCGCGTCGACCGGTTGGAGCGCCTGGCCACCGAGCTGCGCGCCCTCTCCGGTATGACGGTCGAGGTGCTCGGCGCCGACCTCGAGACCGCCGCAGGCCGCGGCCAGGTGGTGGACCGGCTCTCCGGGGACAGCCCCTGGCTCCTGGTGAACAGCGCCGGCTTCGGCACCCGCGGACGGTTCGTCGACCAGGTCGGCCACCGCGAGGCGAGTGAGGTCACGCTCAACTGCCTCGGGGTCCACGAGCTGATGCGCGCCGCGCTGACCGGATGCGTCGCGGCGCGCGGCGGTGGCGTGATCAACCTCGCCAGCACCGCGTCCTTTCAGCCGATCCCGCACATGGCCACCTATGCCGCCACCAAAGCGTTCGTCCTCCACCTCACGGAGGCGGTGGCCACGGAGTTGCGCGGCAGCGGCGTGCGGGTCATGGCTCTCTGCCCTGGCCCCACCCGCACCGGGTTCGGTGGCGTCGCCGGGATGCACGAGGACTTCGAGCGCCTCGGGCCGCTCTACATGTCCGCAGACCGAGTGGTGGCCACGGGGCTGCGGGCCTTCGACCGCGGCGACGTCATCTGCGTGCCCGGCCTCTTCAACCTGGCGAGCGCGATGTCGCTGCGGATGGTTCCCCGGTTCATGGTGCAGTCGATGCTGGCGCCCGTGTTCGCAAACAGTGAGCCGGGGCTCCGGGACGAGACCGAGTCGACGAATCGACCGACGCCCCGCTCGACGCGAGCTGTGGCTCAGGAGACACGTGGAGAATGTTCCCAATCCCCGAATCGCACGATGCGGTCGCCGTCGACCAGCTCGGCTCCTCGATGACCGATGTCCACGGTGATCATGCCCGGGCCGCCTCACCTGGCGCTGACACCCCCGGGCGGGATGAGCCCTTCATCACCTCCTGGTTCCTGCTGCAGACCAGGTACTGCATGCATCTCACGCAGCTTGCGACGGCGGCCTGGCTGGAGGCGACCGGCTGGGGAGGCACAATCCACGGAGGGATGAGCAGGCCCGTGCTCGACGTCGCGGGACGGGTGGTGCTGATCACCGGCGCGGCGCGCGGCATCGGCCTCGACAGCGCACGCCGGCTGGCGGCGCGCGGCGCGCGCATCGCCCTGCTCGACGTCGACGGAGTCGAGGCCGAGCGGGCCGCCGCTCTCCTCGGCCCGGCCGCGGTCGCGTACCAGGTCGACGTCACCGACGCGGCGGGGCTGCTGGCTGTGGTCCAGTCCGTGGTCGAGCACCTCGGCGGCATCGACGTGGTGATCGCCAACGCCGGGATCGAGCCGCCGGCGGCCACCATGCTGTCGGTCGACAAGTCGGAGTTCGACCGTGTCCTCGACGTCAACCTCCACGGTGTCTGGAACACGGTGAAGGCCGCGCTGCCCCATGTGGTCGAGCGCCAGGGCCACGTGCTGCTCGTCTCCTCCATCTACGCCTTCATGAACGGCAGCATGGTGGCCTCGTATGCGATGAGCAAGGCGGCCGTCGAGCAGCTGGGGCGGGCGCTTCGCACCGAGCTCGCGCCTCACGGGGCGACAGCCGGGGTGGCGTACTTCAGCTTCATCGACACCGACCTGGTGCGCCGTGCGTTCGCCTCGGAGGCGTTGGCGTCGGCGCGGCGCGTTCTCCCCGCCTGGGTGACCTGCCCGATCGAGGTGGAACGCGCCGGCGAGGCGATCGCCCGCGGCGTCGAACGGCGCGCTGCCCAGGTGACCGTGCCGGAATGGGTGGCGCCGGTGATGCTGCGCCGCGGGATGATGGCGAAGCTGGACGGTGCGCTGAGCCACAATCGCCACCTCCGCGAGGCGATCCGCATCGCCGAGGCCCCGAGGGACGCCGCGGAGGTCGCGCCGTCGGGGCCCCCGCAGCAGTGAGCGGCGCCGCGTCGGCTGGCCGAACGGCGCCGACCTCGTTCCTGAGACCTGTACGCCGCAGCCCGCGGGCACTGCCCGAGCGCCTGAGCGGGCCGGGCTCTCACGGGGGCGGCCATCTGACCCCCTACCTGACGCTACGCACGCACGATGGCGATCCGAAAGCGCATCAAACGCGCCCAAGCCCAACTCGCAGCGTCCCTCCCAGACGCCCCCGAACATCCGTCCGGCCAAGGACAAAACAGCTGCTCTGCCACTGAGCTACGCCGGCCTGCGAGCTGGATCGGGAGCCTTCCAGCGGCCCCGGCCCCGACTGAGAGTACCCCGGAGGCTGGTACGGGCGTCCTGGGCCGGAGCGGCCGGGACGGGCGACGAGACCGGTTCGGGCGGCCCGCATCCACCCCCAACTCGTGTGCACGTCCCCCGACGGCACGACCTGTCCCGGTGCATCTCGCCCTCACGGACAGCAGCGGCAACAACTGCACGCCGTTGTGGTGTCGACCGCAATGAGGGCCATAACCAGCAGGGGGTTTTCCCCCGCTCTGGTAGCCGTCAGCTGCGTCATTTACTGAGAGGCGAACTTGCCGCGGAGGCGGCACCCGCGGTACGCTACCCGCCCGTTCGCCGGAACCTGGGGGGCAGGGACCGAGGCCGGCGAGCCTGAAAGGGGTTCGTCCATGAGGAGGACGAGCGCGGAGGGCGGCGACCGCACGCCGGTCGGGATCCTGGCCGGTCGCAGGGCTGGCCGGGGCATCCTCGGCGGTTGGGGCGGCCGGTTGACCATCTGCGCGTTCACGCTCAGCGCCGGCCTGGTGGCCGGCGTGACGCTGCACAGCTGGCAGCCCGAGTTCGCCCGCTCGCCCTACTACAGCCTCCCCTACAGCGCCGCGACCGCACCCCCGGTGGGCGACTCCCGGCCCCTGCCCGACACGATCCCCATGCCCCTGGCGCAGCCGGCGGCACCGGCGCCGCCGCAGCAGCCGCCGCCAGCCGCAGCCGCTCCCGCCACCGATGCCCCACCGCCCGTGCCCGGCGGCGTCGATCGCGGCGCCGGGGCCCATCGCGCCGGGCAGCTGCAGCCGGTGAACCGGCCGGTGCAGCTCCTCGGGCTCACCCCCGACTCGCTGGCCTTCGACCCCCAGCCGGTGGGCAGCTCGACGGCGGCGCGCACCCTCACCGTGGCCAGCACCGGCAGCGCGCCGCTGCGGGTCCGGGGCGTCGCCCTCTCGGGCGGCAACGCCAGCGCCTTCGTCGTCGTCGCCGACAGGTGCTCGGGGGTGACCCTGGCCCCCGGCGCCTCGTGCCCGGTGTCGGTCAGCTTCGCCCCCGACGCCGACGGCAGCCGCAGCGCCACCCTCACCATCGACGGGGAGGGCGCCGGGCCGGCCACCTCCAGCCTCACCGGGGTGGCGACCGACGCCCCGGTCACCGCCACCGGCCTGCCGGTCGACTGCGGGCAGTCGACGGCCACCCGCTGTGCGGTCGGCGTCATGTACCAGCAGCTGCTGGGGCGCCCGGTGGACGACCCCGCCCTCCAGAGCTACGCCACGCAGCTCGACGCCGGGCAGACCACCCGCCAGAACGTGGCCATCGCCATCCAGAACAGCGACGAGTGGCGCACCCACCTGGTCACCCTCCTCTTCAAGGCGCTGCTGGGACGGGCGCCCGATCCCGGCAGCCTCGGCTACTACGTGCCCCAGCTGCGGTCCGGCGCCGTCGAGCAGGTCACCGCCGCCATCGCCGCCTCGCAGGAGTACTTCGCCCGCGCCGGCGGCACCAACGACGGGTTCGTCTCCGCCCTCTACCACGACGTCCTGCACCATCCCGCCGATCCCGCCGGGAAGGCCGGGTGGGTCGACCAGCTCAACCGCGGCGCCACCCGGGAGGCGGTGGCGGGGAGCGTGCGCCGCTCCGCCGAGGCACAGGGCGTGGTCGTCCAGGCCGCCACCAAGCAGCTGCTCGGCCGGGCCGCGACCGGCCCGGAGCAGACCAACCTCTCCAACGCCATGGTCAACGGTCTCACCTACCAGGCGATGCTGGGCTCGCTGATGCAGACCGACGAGTACCTCGCGCAGGCGGCGCCGCTGGCGCTCACCGACGTCGCGGTGGCGAGCTTCGTCGACGGCGACCCCAGGGGCACCGCCAGCCAGTTCACCGTCACCGTCGACTGGGGCGACGGCAGCCCACCCGGCGCGGCGGTGGTCAAGAGGGGCAAGAGCGGATTCACGGTGACCGGCTCCCACACCTACGCGGCGCACCGGTCGTGGACGGCCACCATCCAGATCGCCGACTCCGGCGGCGCGCAGGCGCAGACCACCACCACCGTGGTGGTCTGACCGCCGGACCCGCCCCCCTCCCGCACAGGCGCCACCGGGCAGCGGCCGGCTGGCCGCCTCCGGCGACGCCCGTGCTGGGGAAAGGGTGAATCGCCGTCGTGCGTCCCCTCGAGCGGGTCCGCGACCGTCTACTCGTCCATACGTTCCGGGGGCGGCGAAACCTCCGCGACCGGGGGATCGGGCGGCAGCCCGCGGCGCATCCGCTCGAGGCGGACACGCACCGAGGGGTCGAGCCGGTCCTCGAGGCGGCGCGCGAAGGTGGCCTGCTCGCGCCCCCGCGCGGCGTCACGGCCGAGCTCGCCGAGGGCGCCCTTCACCTCGGTCTCCAGGCTCCGGGCGTCCATGGTCGCCACCCCCATGGCGCGCACCATGTCGCGCTGGAGGCGGTCGGAGGTGGCCACCGTCACCTCGCCGGCCCGGCCCGCCTGCCCGGCCCTGTAGGCGAGCCTCTCGATGACGTGGTCGGCGCTCCCCGAGGCGCCGCCGAAGCGGACGGTCACCCCGTCGATCACCTCGGCGGGACTGGCGATCGCCGACCGCGGGCCGTCGAAGACCACGGTGACGCGCACCCCGCGCACCGCGCCGTACTCGGCGAGGGCGACCACCAGCAGCCGCCGCGACTCCTCGAGCCCGGAGCGGAGGAGCGCCGACTTCAGGTCGGGCCAGGCGTGGATGACGTTGTAGCCGTCGACGATGAGCAGGCGCATCGCCGCTCATCCTGCCCGGAAGTCGCGCTGGCGTGCGGCCTCGTAGAGCAGGACGGCGCCGGCGGCGGCGGCGTTCAGCGACGCCACCCGGCCGAGCATGGGCAGGGAGACGAGCGCGTCGCAGCGCTTGCGGGTGAGCGGCCGCAGCCCCTCGCCCTCGGCGCCGACCACCAGCGCCACCGGCGAGGTGTAGTCGAACCGGTCGTAGCGCATGTCGGCGCCGGCGTCGAGGCCGACGCACCAGTAGCCGGCCTCGCGGAGCCGGGTCAGGGCGGCGGCGAGGTTGGTCACCACCGCGATGTCGAGGTGCTCGACCGCCCCCGCCGACGCCTTGGCCGCGGCGGGGGTGATCCCGGCCGCCCGGTCGCGCACCAGCACCATGCCGCCGGCCCCGGCGGCGTCGGCGGAGCGGGCCAGGGCGCCGAGGTTCTGGGGGTCCTGGATGCCGTCGAGCACCAGCAGCAGGCCGGGCGGCCGCACCCGCGCGAGCAGCTCGTCGAGGCTCAGCGGCGTCCGCGCGTGGAAGTAGCCGGCGATGCCCTGGTGGTGCTCGGTGTGGGCGATGTCGTCGAGGCGGCGGCGCGAGGTCTCCTCGACGGGGATGCCGCGCTCGGCGGCGCCCTCGAGGATCTCGCGCAGCCGCGGCTCGTCGCGCACACCGGCGGCGAGCACCAGCTTGCGGGCCGGCCGCCCGGCGCGGAGCGCCTCGAGCACCGGGTTCTTGCCGTAGAGGATCTCCACCGCCGACTCCTGCCCCCGCGCTCAGAGCCGCCGCCAGCGCTGTCCCTGCGGGGTGTCGTCCACCCCGATGCCGAGCGCGGCGAGCTCGTCGCGGAGCGCGTCGGACCGGGCCCAGTCGCGCGCGGCCCGCGCCTGGGCACGGTCCTCGAGCAGCCCGCGCACCTCCGGGGTGAGCGCCGCCTCGCGCTCGCGGTCGACCAGCGGGAGCACCCCGAGGACGTCGTCGACCCGCTCGACCAGGGCGAGCAGCGCGGTCCGGCCGGCGGCGTCGACGCCGCCGGCGTCGAGCATCGCGTTGGCGTCGCGGAGCGCGGCGAAGACCACCCCCATCCCCTCGGGGAGGTTGAGGTCGTCGTCGAGCGCCGCGTCGAACTCGCGCACGGCGCGCTCGGCGAGGAGCACCGCGGGGCCGCCGGCCCCCCTGCGCGGCGGCAGCGCCTCCAGCCGGTCGCGGAAGGTGGCGAGGCGCTCCACCGCCTCACTGCTCATGTGCAGGGCGCCGGCGGTGTAGTTGAGCTGCTTGCGGTAGTGGACGGTCGCGCCCAGCAGGTAGCGCACCGTCGAGGGCCGCGCCCCCTGGTCGACGAGGTCGCGCAGGGTGTGGAAGTTGCCCAGCGACTTGGCCATCTTCTCGCCCTCGACGCGGAGGTGCTCGTTGTGGCACCAGAGCCGCACGAAGGGCACCCCGGTCGCCGCCTCCGACTGGGCGATCTCGTTCTCGTGATGCGGGAAGATGTTGTCGACACCGCCGCAGTGGATGTCGAAGCTCTCGCCCAGCAGCGCCATGCTCATCGCCGAGCACTCGATGTGCCAGCCGGGACGGCCCCGTCCCAGCCGCGTCTCCCAGCCGATCTCGTCGGGACCGACGTTCTTCCAGAGGGCGAAGTCGCGCACGTTCTCCTTGCCGTACTCGTCGGCGTCGACGCGGCCGCTGGCGCCCGCCACCAGGCCCTCGGCGCGGAGCCCGCTCAGCCGCCCGTAGCCGGGGAAGGCGGCGATCGAGAAGTAGATGCCTCCCTCGCCGCGGTAGGTGGCGCCGCGCTCGTCCAGGCGCTCGATCAGCTCCACCATCCGGTCCACGTACTCGGTGGCCCGGGGGTAGTGGTGGGCGCGGCGGATGCCCAGGGCGTCGAGGTCCTCGTAGAAGGCCTGGATCCAGGGCTCCGTCTCCTCGTCGAGGGAGCTGCCGTGGGCCACGGCGTTGCGGATGATCTTGTCCTCGACGTCGGTGAGGTTCATCACGTGGGTGACCCGGGGGAAGCGCTGCTCCAGCACCCGGCGGAGGACGTCCTCGAAGAGGTAGGCGCGGAAGTTGCCGATGTGGGCGCGGGCGTAGACGGTCGGTCCGCAGGTGTAGAGGCGGACGTGGCCCTCCTCGAGGGGCTCGACGGGCTGCGATCGGCGGCTCATGGTGTCGTGGAGGCGGAGCACGGCCGGTCAGCTTATCCGTGTGAGCAGCACCACCGCGCTCGCGGCGATGCCCTCGCCGCGCCCGGTGAACCCCATGCCGTCGGAGCTGGTCGCCGACACCGCGACCCGCGAGGGTTCGACCCCCAGCGCGCCGGCGAGCGCCGCCGCCATCGCCGCGGTGTACGGGGACAGCCGCGGCGCCTGGGCGATGGCGACGACCTGCGCCGAGCCCACCGCGAACCCGGCGTCGCGCGCCAGGGCGGCGACGTGGCGGAGCAGGTCGACCCCCGCGGCGCCCCGCCAGCGCTCGGCGGCGGAGGGGAAGTGACGGCCGAGGTCGCCGAGGCCGGCGGCGCCGAGCACGGCGTCGCACAGCGCGTGGCTGACCGCGTCGCCGTCGGAGTGACCCTCCAGCCCGGCGTCGTGCGGCACCTCGACGCCGCCGAGCATCAGCGGCCGCCCGGGCACCAGGCGGTGGGCGTCGATCCCGTGGCCGATGCGCACCGTTCAGCCCTCCTCCCCGGCGAGGGCGGCGCGGAGCACGGCGAGGTCGGCGGGCCGGGTGACCTTGAGGTTGCGCGGGTCGCCCTCGACCACCGCCACCAGCACCCCGAGGTGCTCGACCAGCGCGCAGTCGTCGTCGGCGACCACCCCCTCGCGGAGCGCGATCGCGTGGGCGCGGCGGAGCAGGGCGGCGTCGAACGCCTGCGGCGTCTGCACCGCCACCAGCTCGGAGCGGTCGAGGGTCGCCGCCACCACCGCGAGCTCGCCGTCGCGTCGGACCCGCTTCACCGAGTCCACCACCGGGATCGCCGCGGTGGCCGCCCCGTGGAGCCGCGCCGCCTCGACCACCGCGAAGAAGAGCGCCCGCGGGCAGAGCGGGCGCACCGCGTCGTGCACGCAGACCAGCGGCGCGTCGCCGGCGACCTCCAGCCCGGCGCGCACCGAGTCCTGCCGCCGCGCGCCGCCCTCGACGAGGCGCAGGTCGTCGATGCCCACGGCGGCGGCGAGCGCGCGCACCCTCCCCCAGGTCTCGGCGGGCACCACCACGGTCACGCTGTCGAAGAGGCCGGCGGCGGCGACGGCGGCGAGGGTGCGTCCCAGCAGGGGGATGCCGCCGGCGTCGAGCCAGACCTTGTCGCGCCCCATGCGTGTCCCCCGTCCACCGGCGGGGAGGATCGCGGCGACGCTCAGCGCTCAGCTCTCGGCGACACGCGGCGCGCGGGCGGCGCGAGGCGGGCGCCGGGGCGGGTCGACCGCCACCGTGCCGGCGATCACCGTGGCGAAGATCATCCGCCCCGACGGCGTCTGGAGCACGCTGGTGACGGTCGCCCGCACCGAGCGCTCGAGGTGGTCACGGCCGCCCTCCACCACCACCATGGTGCCGTCGTCGAGGTAGCCCACGCCCTGGTGGGGCTCGCGGCCCTCCTTGACGATGGTCACCTCCATGATCTCGCCGGCGGCGAGGATGGGCCGCATCGCCAGGGCGAGGTCGTTGAGGTTGAGCACCCGGACGCCCTCGATGCGGGCCACGCTGGTGAGGTTGTGATCGGTGGTCATCACCGAGGCGCCGAGCGCTCTGGCCAGCCGGACCAGCCGGGCGTCGACCTCGGGGGTGCCGGGGAAGTCGCGGTCGACCACCTCGCAGCGCACGTCGGTCGACGCCCGCAGGCCCTCGACGACCCGCAGCCCGCGCCGCCCCTTGGCACGGCGCACCGGGTCGCCGGAGTCGGCGATGCGCTGCAGCTCCTCGAGCACGAAGCCGGGGACGAGCAGGCGGGCGGGGAGGAAGCCGGCCCGGGCGAGGTCGGTGATGCGTCCGTCGATGAGGACGCTGGTGTCGACCAGCGCCGGCGCCCCGGCGAGGGCCGGAGGGGCGTCGACGGCGGCGGCGGTGGCCGGCGCCGGGTCGGGCCGCCGCCCCAACCAGGTGACGACGTCGTCGCGGCGCTGCATTCCCGTGCGCACCCCCACGTAGACGAGCACGGCGGCGACGCCGGCGGAGACCACCAGGCCCAGGCCGCCGGGCAGGCCGCCGAGGATGACGGCGATGAGCGCCGAGACCGAGAGCGCCACCAGCAGCCCGACCACACCGCCGGCGAGCTCGCCCGCGGACACGGTGTCGACGGTGCGCTCCAGCCAGAGGAAGGGCTCGACGGTGAGCAGCGGACCGGCGATGAACCCCGAGATCAGGCCCACGGTGCCGGAGCCGAGGAGCGCCACGAGGGTCAGCCCGATGTTCCGGTGGAAGAGGCCGACGGAGTTCGGGATCACGTACGCGGCGTAGAGCACGCCGACGACGAGGCCGGCGAGTGCGCCGAGCAGGCGTGCGATGCGGCGAGCCCGACGAAGCGGGCCGGTGTGACGGCTGCCCATCTCGCGGCGATTGAACCACAGTGCCGTCACGGTTCCCGCCACGGGTCGGTCGCAACCTTCTTCACGGGGGTGCGCGCCATCCCGGCCCAGGGTCCCGCCGCCTCGTCGAGGAGCGCGAGCGCGTCGCCGAGGTGGACCACCGGGATGCACCGCATCCCCGGGGGCACGGCGCAGCCGGCCTGGGAGGCGGGGACGACCGCGGTGCGCATGCCCAGCTGACGCGCCTCCTGGAGGCGCTGCTCGAGGCGGCGGACCCGGCGCACCTCGCCCCCCAGGCCGAGCTCGCCGATGACCACCGAGCCCGGCGGCGGGCAGAGCTCGCGCGCCGAGGCGGCGACGGCGAGGGCGACCGCGAGGTCGGCGGCGGGTTCGGCGAGGCGGACGCCGCCGACGGCGTTGACGAAGACGTCGGCCTGGCCCAGCAGGATCCGAGCGCGCTTCTCGAGCACGGCGGCGAGAAGGTGCAGCCGGCCGAGGTCGAACCCGGATGCGGTGTGGCGGGGCAGCCCGAAGCGGGTCGGCGCCACCAGCGCCTGCACCTCGACGGCGAGCGGCCGCGAGCCCTCGCAGGCCACGGTGAGCACGTTGCCGGGCACGCCCAGGGTGGTCTCGTCGAGGAACGCCCGCCCGGGAGCCTCCTCCTCGCGCATCCCCCCGGCGTCGAGGACGAACACGCCGAGCTCGTCGCTGGCGCCGAAGCGGTTCTTCACCCCGCGGAGGAGGCGGTGGTCGCCGTGGCGCTCGCCCTCGAGGTAGAGGACCACGTCCACCATGTGCTCGAGCGTCCGGGGGCCGGCGATCGCCCCGTCCTTGGTGACGTGCCCGATGAGCAGGATCGGCACGCCCGTCTGCTTGGCGCAGAGCAGCAGCCGGTGAACCGCTCCGCGCACCTGCGCGATGCTCCCCGGCGTGCCCGGCTGCCCGGCGTCGTGGAGGGTCTGGACAGAGTCGACGACAGCCAGCGGCGGTCGCAGCGATTCGACGGTGGCGAGCACCGCGTCGAGGTCGGTCTCGGCGACCACGGCCACCTCGCGCCCGTCGCAGCCGAGGCGGCCGGCGCGCATCGCCACCTGGGCGGCCGACTCCTCCCCGGCGCAGTACAGCGCGGGGCGCGCCTCGCTGCCGCAGCGGCCGGCGAGCTGCAGGGCGAGCGTGGACTTGCCGATGCCGGGGTCGCCGCCGAGCAGGACCAGGCCGCCGGGCACGAAGCCGCCGCCGAGGACGCGGTCGCACTCGCCGATGCCGGTGGCCAGCCAGGTGAGCGAGCCGGCGGGGACGTCACCGACCAGGGTCGCCGCCACCGCCGCCGCCACCGGCTGCGAGCGGGTGGCGGGGCGCACCTCGCGCTCCTCGACCAGGCTGTTCCACTCGCCGCAGGTGGGGCAGCGCCCCTGCCACTTCGGCGCCACCGCGCCGCACTCGGCGCACACCTGGCGCGTGCGGGCGGGTCGGGCGGCGGGAGGGGTGGCGACCATGGGGAGCAGGGTAGCGAACGTCTGTGCGATACGTCAAGGTGGTTTCGCCGGCGCACAAGATGTTGTGACGGAGCTGTTCGCCTCTGTGACCTTGCGGTGAGACGGGCCTGAGGTCGCTACCTGTAGAGTGCATCTACCGGTGCGCACATCGGCCCCGGGGCTCAACGCGGCGGGCCCTGGAACCGCCCCTCGCTGAGGTGTTCCAGCCATGGCCATCAACTTCCCCTGCCCTCGGTGCGGCGGCTTCCACGGGGTCCAGGAGTGCTCCACCGAGGCGGCGCTCGCCTACCTCTCCGGGATGCTCACGCTGCCCGGCTACACCACCAGGGCATCCGAGATCGAGGACGAGCAGATCCGCCGCTACCTCGGCCGCCGCGAGCAGCAGCGCCCCTGACCCGCTAGCCCTCCGCTAGCCCTGCCGGCGCCGCGGCCGCGTCCGGGTGCTGCGGCCGCCCGAGCTCCTGCTCGTGGCCGCCGGGGCGAGGCCCTCGACCGGCCCGTCGTCGATGCGCCGGCGCAGGTCGACCAGCCGGTCACGCAGCTCGGCGGCCTGCTCGAACTCCAGGTCGCGCGCGGCGCGCTTCATCTCCCGCTCGACGTCGCGGGCCAGCCGCAGCAGCTCGTCGGGGGGCAGCCCCGCCGACTCCTGGAAGGCCGCGGCGCGGGTCGCCTGCTCCTCCCGCGACCGCTCCAGCTGGTAGACCGCCTTCACGATGGTCTGCGGCGTGATGCCGTGCTCGGCGTTGTGGGCGACCTGGATGGTGCGGCGCCGGTCGGTCTCGTCGAGGGCCTGGCGCATCGCGTCGGAGACCCGGTCGGCGTACATGATCACCTGGCCGTTGACGTTGCGCGCGGCGCGGCCGATGGTCTGGATCAGCGAGCGGTAGCCGCGGAGGTATCCCTCCTTGTCGGCGTCGAGGATGCCGATGAACGACACCTCGGGGAGGTCGAGGCCCTCGCGCAGCAGGTTGATGCCGACGAGCACGTCGAAGACCCCGAGGCGGAGGTCGCGGATGATCTCCACGCGCTCCAGGGTGTCGATGTCGCTGTGCAGGTAGCGCACCCTCACCCCGGTCTCGCGCAGGTAGTCGGTGAGGTCCTCGGCCATCTTCTTGGTGAGGGTCGTCACCAGGCTGCGCTCTCCCCGCTCGGTGCGGCGCCGGATCTCGGTGAGCAGGTCGTCGATCTGCCCCTCGCTGGGGCGCACCTCGACCATCGGGTCGACCAGGCCTGTCGGCCGGATGATCTGCTCGACGGTGTTCTCCGACCGCTGCATCTCGTAGGGACCGGGCGTCGCGCTGACGTACAGCAGCTGGCCGACCATCCCGTCCCACTCCTCGAAGGTGAGCGGCCGGTTGTCGAGCGCGGAGGGAAGCCGGAACCCGTACTCGACCAGGGGGATCTTCCGCGAGCGGTCGCCGCCGTACATGCCGCCGATCTGGGGCACGGCGACGTGGGACTCGTCGACGATCACCAGCGCGTCGTCGGGGAGGTAGTCGAGCAGGCAGTGGGGCCGCTCGCCCTCGGCGCGGCCGCTGAGATGGCGGCTGTAGTTCTCGACGCCGGCGCAGCTGCCGGTCTCGCGGAGCATCTCCAGGTCGAAGTTGGTGCGCTGCCGCAGCCGCTGCGCCTCCAGCAGCCGGCCGCGCGCCTCCAGCTCGCCGCTCCGCTCCTCCAGCTCGGCCTCGATGCGCCGCACCGCGCGCTCCAGCTTGTCCCGCGGGGTGACGTAGTGGGTGGCGGGGAACACGGTGAGCTCGTCGCGCACCCGGAGGATCTCGCCGGTGAGCGGGTCGAGGTCGCGGATCGCCTCCACCTCGTCGCCGAAGAACTCGATGCGCGTGGCCACCTCCTCGTACGACGGCTGGATGTCCACCACGTCGCCGCGCACCCGGAAGCGGGAGCGGCCGAAGTCGAGGTCGTTGCGCACGTACTGGAGGTCGGTGAGCTTGCGCAGCACGATGTCGCGGCGGATGGTGTCGCCGACCTTCACGCTCAGCGACTCGCCCAGGTAGTTCTCGGGCGAGCCGATGCCGTAGATGCAGGAGATGGAGGCGACCACGATGACGTCGCGCCGGGTGAGCAGCGCGCGGGTGGCGCTGTTGCGCAGCCGGTCGATCTCGTCGTTGCGGGACGAGTCCTTCTCGATGTACGTGTCGGTGCGCGCGATGTACGCCTCGGGCTGGTAGTAGTCGTAGTAGGAGACGAAGTACTCCACCGCGTTGCGCGGGAAGAACTCGCGGAACTCCGCCCACAGCTGCGCCGCCAGCGTCTTGTTGGGGGAGAGCACCAGGGTCGGCCGCTGCAGCTGCTCGATGACGTGCGCGCAGGTGACGGTCTTGCCCGAGCCGGAGACGCCGAGCAGCACCTGCTCGCGCAGCCCGGCGGCGACGCCCCGGGCCAGCCCGGCCAGGGCGCCGGGCTGGTCGCCGGCGGGTTGGTAGGGGGCGACCAGCTCGAACCGTGCCATCAGTCCCCCAGTCTACCCACGACCGGCCGCGCCGAGCCCCCTGCGGCTGACGCGTCGAAACCGTGGGGTGCGCCCCGCCGTTGTCCGGACCGTGGCGGGGGTGCGCACCCGCCGTGCCCGGGGAGATCAGACCATGCACCGCATCGCGACCGGGGCCTGGGCGCCCGCCGCCGTCGTCGCCGCCACCCTCGCCACCGGCTGCGGCTCGTCCCCGGGGACGGCCGGCTCGACCGCCCCGGCGAGCGGCACCGCCGCCCCGGCCGCGACCACATCCGCCACCGGCGCCAACGCGGCCGCGACCAGCACGGCGACGGCGGCGCCGGGCGCCACCGCCGCCTCGCTGCCCTGCAGCAGCGCCCCGGTGGAGGGGACCGTCACCGGCGGCTCGGGCACCGCCCGGGTCATCGGCGTCGCCGCGGCCTCCCACGAGAGCGCCGGCTACGACCGCTTCGTGATCCGGCTGAGCGGGGCCCCCGCCTCGTACCGGGTCATCCCCCAGGGCACCCCCGACTTCTTCGAGGACGCGAGCGGCCGCCCGGTCACGCTGGAGGGCACCGCCGGGGTGCGGATCACCCTCCAGGGCGTCGCCGGCACCCCCGCCTACGCCGGCCCCACCGACCTGCACCCCGGGCTCGCCCAGCTTCGCGAGGCACGCCAGACCGGCGCCCTCGAGGGGGTGGTCAGCTGGGGCCTCGGCCTCGCCGGCCCCGGCTGCGTCCGGGTCATGGCCCCCATCGCCGCCGCGCCCAGCCAGCTGGTCGTCGACGTCGCCAGCCGCTGACCCGGCCGACTCCATCCGGAGACGGTCCCATCACGGCACGATCGGGCCGCCGTGCGGTGGGCCACCCTGTCGGCTGTGAGCGCCCTCTCCCCCGCCCCGCCGAGCGCCGCCCCCGGCAACTTCCCGTCGAGGCCGGGGTCGTGGGACGAGCTCGGCGTCCCGCAGAACCTCGTCTCCGACATCGTCCTCAAGCTCCTCTACTTCAACGGGACGCTGCAGGGCCGGGAGATCGCCCAGCGCATCTGCGTGCCCTGGCCCTTCATCAGCGAGGTGCTCAAGGGCCTCTCCGACCAGGCCTGCGTGCAGTCGACCGGCTTCCGCCAGGGGATCGCCAGCGTCGGCCTGCTCCCCGACGAGGACATCGGGGCGGCGATGACCTACATGATCGCCACCACCGGGCGCGCCCGGGCACGTGACCTCTGCGAGATCAGCCAGTACATCGGCCCGGTCCCGGTGCCCTTCGACGCCTACGCGACGGGGGCCCAGCAGGACTCCCTGCGCGAGGACGAGGTCAGCCTCGACGACCTCCGCGCCGCGCTCGGCCACCTCACCCTCGCCGAGGACACCCTGCTGACCCTCGGCCCGGCGGTCAACGAGCGCCACACCCTGTTCATCTACGGGGCTCCGGGCAACGGCAAGACCTCGATCGCCGAGGCGCTCTGCCGGCTGATGGGGCCGCCGATCTTCGTGCCCCACGCGCTCCTCGTCCACGGCCAGGTGATCCGCTTCTTCGACCCGGTCCACCACCTGCCCCACGCCGCCGACCTCCCCGAGTACGACCGCCGCTGGGTGCTGGTGGAGCGTCCCGCGGTGATCGTCGGCGGCGAGCTCACCCCGGAGATGCTCGACCTCGCCTTCGACCGCAGCCTCGGCTACTACGAGGCGAGCACCCAGATGAAGGCCAACGGCGGCATCTTCCTGGTCGACGACTTCGGCCGGCAGGCGGCGCTCACACCGCAGAACTTCTTCAACCGGCTGATCGTCCCGCTCGAGAAGGGCTACGACCACCTCACCCTGCCCCGCGCCGGCACCAGCATCACCGCACCCTTCGTGTGCATGCTGGTCCTCTCCAGCAACCTCGAGCCCACCCAGCTGGTCGACGAGGCGTTCCTGCGCCGGCTCCACTTCAAGGTGGCGGTGCCGGGCCCGACCGAGCCCGAGTTCCGCACCATCTGGCGGCGCGCGTGCGCGGCGGCGGGGATCGAGTACCAGGACGCCGCCATCGACTACCTGCTCCACCAGTGGTACCTGCGCCACGACCCGCCGCGGCCCTGCCGCGGGGTCCACCCGCGCGACATCCTCAAGCACGTCACCCACGCGGCGCGGTTCCGCGGACGGATGCCCCAGCTCGACCGCGACCTCATCGACGCCGCCTGCGCCGCCTACTTCCTCATGAGCGGCGCCGCCGAGGAGGACTAGACCATCGAGGTCTAGGAGCCGCCGCCCCCGCCGTGGGGGACGGCGGTCACGCTGCTGCCATCGTGGAGGGTCTGCGGCGGCCCCACCACCACCTGCGCCCCGGAGGAGAGCCCGGACAGCACCGTCACCGTGGTCGCGCCCGCCGGCGGCGGGGTGACGGTCACCGGCTGGCGCAGGGCGCGGCCGTGCACGATCACGAAGACCACCGGCTTGTTGACCTCGGGGTCGATGACCACCGCATGGAGGGGCACCACCTCGCCGCCGCCGGCCACGTCCTTCACCGTCGCCACCTGGACGGCGATGTCGCCGCGACCGTGCATGCCGGCGAGCACCCCGGCGAGCAGGCCGACGATCACCGCGCACACCAGCGCCACGGTGGCCTGCTCCGACCGGACGCGCCAGCCACCCGCCACGCCCGTGCGCGGTGGGGCACCCGTCATGCGGCACCTTCGGCGAGCGCGCCGGAGGTCGAGCTGCGCTCGCGCCAGCGCTGCAGCACCACCAGGGTCCAGAGCACGTGGGCGTGGTTGAAGCGGCCGGAGACATGCTCGTCCATCAGCCGGGTGCACTCGCGGGTGTCGAACCACTCGGATGCGGAGCTGGAGCCGAGCAGGTCGCGCATCATCGGCTGGAGCTCGCCGCGGAGCCAGTGCTTCATCGGCATCGAGAAGCCCTCCTTCGGCCGGGTCAGGATCTCCGCCGGCACCAGCGGGCGGATGGCGTGGCGCAGCACCCGCTTGCGCAGGCCGCCGTCGAGGTGCATCGACGCGGGCATGCGGGCGGCGAACTCGGCCACCTCGTAGTCCAGGAACGGGCTGCGCGCCTCCAGGCCCACCGCCATCGAGGCGCGGTCGACCTTGGCGAGGATGTCGTCGGGGAGCCAGAGCCTGATGTCCACCCACTGGCGGCGGGAGAGCGGCTCGACCGCGCGCGCGGCCTCGAGGAGCGAGCGTCCCAGCCGCTCGGGGCCACCGGTCTCGGCCAGCGGGGCCAGCGGCCCGCGGTAGAGGCGCAGCTTCTCGTCGGCGTGGGCGTGGATCAGCCAGGCCAGGTGCTCGAGGCCGGCGCCGCTCTGCACCCCCTCGCTGAAGCGCTTCACCTTGTTGACCAGGCCCTTCTTCTTGCTGGTCGGAGGCACCCGGCGCAGCGCCGAGTCGACCGCCCAGCGCACCGGTCCGGGGATGCGCTGGTAGCGGTCGGCGAGCGCCGCCGCGCGGTACCAGTCGTAGCCGGCGAAGACCTCGTCGCCGCCGTCGCCGCTGATCACCACGGTGACGTGGCGGCGCGCCATCCGCGAGACCGCGTAGGTGGGGATGAGGCTGACGTCGGCGAGGGGCTCGTCGAGGGCCCGCTCCAGCGCCTCGAGGGCGAGCCCCGGGCTGGCGGCGACGATCTCCTCGTGGTGCTCGGCGCCGGCGCGCTGGGCGACCATGCGGGCGAAGTCGATCTCGTTGTACGAGGCGTCGTCGAAGCCGATCGAGAAGGTCTTGGGGGTGTGGCCGAGGTCGGCCATCAGGCCCACCACCGCGCTGGAGTCGACGCCGCCGCTGAGCAGCGCTCCCAGGGGGGCGTCGGAGATCATGCGCAGCTCGGTGGCCCGGCGCAGCCGCGCCCGGCACTCCTCGGCCCAGTCGTCGAGCGAGCGCACCGGGGCGTCGTGCCCGGTGAACTCCAGCTCCCACCAGCGGCGCACCGTGACCACGCCGTCGCGCCACTGCAGCCAGCTGCCCGGCTCCAGCTTGCGCACGTTGCGCCACATCGTCCACGGGGCGGGCACGTGCTCGTAGCTGACGTAGAGGTCGACCGCCTCGTGGTCGATCTCGCGCGGCATCCGCGACCAGCGCTCCAGGGCGCGGAGCTCGCTGGCGAAGACCAGGCACTCGGAGTCGGCGTAGTAGTACATCGGCTTGACCCCGAGGCGGTCGCGCACCAGGGTCATGGTCCGGGTCGAGGGGTCCCAGTGGCCGAAGGCGAACATGCCGTTGAAGCGGCGCAGCGCGCCCTCCAGCCCCCACTGGCGGAGGGCGAGGAGCACCACCTCGGTGTCGCAGCGGGTACGGGTGACGACGCCGTGCGTGGCCAGCTCGGCGGCGATCTCCTGGAAGTTGTAGATCTCGCCGTTGAAGGTGATCCAGGTGTCCGCGGGGCCCTGCATCGGCTGGTGGCCGGCGGGGCTGAGGTCGAGGATGGCCAGGCGGCGCTGGGCGAGGCCGAACCCGTCCTCGACGTGGAGCCCCTCGTCGTCCGGGCCGCGGTGGGCGAGGGCGTCGTTCATGGCACGCAGGTCGATGGGACCCACGCGCCGCGGGTCGAGGGTCGCGTATCCGGTGATGCCGCACATTCAGGGTGTCTCCTGGCCGCCCGCCCGCAGACGGCCTCCGTCGGGCCGCGGGGCCACACCGGCCCTCCGGTGATTCAACGGAGCCGGCGCGCCGTTCTTGCACTCCTCACGCGACGTCGGCGTCGAGGTCGTCCCCACCGCCGGGAACCGCCGCCGGCTCCAGTGTGCGGACCGCCGCGTCGAGGGTGCGCTGGTCGGGGTAGGGGGCGCCCAGCTTGACGTAGGCGCGGGCGGTGCCCTCGACGAAGGCGCGGATGCTGAACTGCCGCTCACCGCGCTCGCGCGAGGCCGTGCCCAGCCGCGCCGCCAGCGCCGGGTCGGCGAGGACCGCGTCGATGCCCGCCGCCAGCGAGGCGGCGTCGGGCTCGACCAGCAGCGCCGAGAGGTCGTCGAGGACCTGGGTGTGGCTCTCGATGCGGGTGGCGACGATCGGCCGGCCGCTGTGCATGTACGAGTAGATCTTCAGCGGCGTGTTGCTCCCGCTCGAGCGCGGCGAGACCAGCACGTCGGCGGCGGCCATGCAGGTGGTCATCTCCGCCGGCGGGCGCAGGCCGGTGAGCAGCACCCGGTCGCCGAGACCGAGGCCGTCGGCCTGAGCGCGCAGCCCGGCCACCTGGTCGGGACGCCCGCCCACCACCACCAGGCGGGGCCGGCGGCCGGCGGGCGTGGGGCGCACGTGGCTCATCGCCTCGATCAGCAGGGGCATGCCCTGGTAGGGCTCGAGGGTGCCGGTGTAGAGCACCACCGGCTCGCCGTCCGGCGCCCACCCGGCGCGCATCTCCGCGGCCAGGGCGTGGTTGGGACGGGGCTCGACGGGGACGTTGTAGACGATCTCCGCGTCGGTGCCGGGGACGTGCTTCTCGGCCTCGCGGGCCAGCGACGGGAAGACCACGATGACCGAGCGCGCGCTGCCCAGCATCTTCCGCTCCAGCCACTCGAAGGTGCGCACCACGGGATGGCGCTCGCCGAGCCCGTAGTTGGTCAGCACCACGCCGAGGCCGTTGTGCATGTCGTAGAGGTGGGGGATGCCGAGCAGGCGGCTGAACCACCAGCCGAAGACCCCCGCCTCCTCGTGGGTGTGGACGGCGTCGTACGTCCTGCGGCCGCGGAGCACGCGGGCGGTGGCCCGGGCCAGCACGGCGGCGTCGAGCGGGAGCTTGGCGGCCGAGGGGCCGATCTTCACCGACCGGATCCCGGGGATGCGCGGTGCCCGCAGCCAGCGGACGCCGTCGATGGGGACGTCCTCGCCGAGCGGGTAGGTGACCAGGTCGACGGTGTGCCCGAGGGCGGAGAGCGCCCGGCAGCGGTTGACGACGCTGATCGGCGTGCCCCGCGGGGAGAACACCGGCTGCGGGGCGATCATCAGGATGTTCACGAGGCGATCCTCTGGCTCATGCGCCCCGCCGGCGCCTCGGCGGTCTCGTCGATGGTGCGGTCCTCGGTGACGGCGGCGGCGACCGCCGTGCCGGAGCCCACCGCCCGGGCGGCCGCGGCGGCCTCCTGGTGCCGCTTGTCGGTGAGCCAGAAGACGACGCCGATGCCCGCCCAGAGCAGGCTCTGCGCCGCCAGCAGGAAGCCGACGGCGGTGCCGGTGCGGGCGGCCAGCTGGGCCGCTCCCTGCCCCGAGCCGAAGAGCGGTGCCAGCCAGCGGCTGAAGCCGTTCTCGCGGATCCCGTAGCCGTTGATGGAGATCGGGAGCATGGTCAGGGCGTTGATGGTGGTGACCACGATGGCGGCGAAGGCGAGGCTGATGCCCAGGCCCACGGCGTGCATGAACGCCCACTGGTTGAGCACCGAGAGCCCCCAGAAGGCGGTGCCGCGGACGCTGGCGAGGACCAGCTCGGTGCGGCGGCCGCGGAACGCGTCGAGAGCGCCGAGCAGCTTGGCGAGCACCCGTCCGGCGCGGCCCCGCTGGAGCATCGGCCGGGCGGCGAGGTGCCCGAGCAGCGGGGTCATGCAGAGGGCCAGGCCGGCGGCGCCGGCGACCAGGCCGGCCACGGCCACCGCGCGGATCTCGGTGACCCGGGAGTCGCCCAGGGTCAGGATGACCCCGAGGCCCATGAGCACCATCATCCCGGGGAAGTTGCAGAGCCGCTGGAGGACGACGGTCGAGGCCGCCGGCACCCGCTCCGCGGGGGTGTCGGCGACCATCATCGCCCGGGCGACGTCGCCGCCGATCGAGCTCGGCAGGATGCTGTTGAAGGTGTTCCCCACGAACACGAGGCGCAGGCAGCGCCACCAGGTGCGGCGCATCCCGTGGGCCTCGAGCAGGGCGTGCCACTGGGTCGCCTGCACGCAGGTGGCGGCGAAGCCGAGCGCGACCGCGGCCACCAGCCATCGGAGGTCGGCGTGGGCCAGGGTGTCGGCGATGTTGCGCAGGCCCGCCTTGTGCACCACCCAGCCGAGCAGCCCGGCGGAGACGGCCAGCTTGGCCGCCGTCTTCAACTTCCCCCGGAGCATGGTCAGGCGGGCCCCGGACCGTGACCGAGGCGGTCGGCCCTGGCCCATCGCGTCCGGCCGGACAGCTCACGCGCCGGCAGGCCGTCGTCGTCGACGTCGGGGGTCACCGAGCTGGGGCCCGGCCCGGCGAGCGCGGCCACCGGGTCGGAGGAGACGTCACCGTCCAGCTGGATGCCGGCGGTGCGGCGGATCACGTACGGGGGCCGCTGGCCCACCTCGTGGTAGATGCGGGTGAGCAGCTCGCCGAGCAGTCCCATGGAGAAGAACTGTACGCCGAGGATGACCAGGAGCACGCTGAGGATCATCAGCGGCCGCTCGGCCAGGCCGACCCCGGTCACCGCCTTCTCGATCAGCAGGCCGGCGAGCGAGCAGAAGCCGAGCACGAAGCTCATGAGGCCGAGCAGCCCGAAGAACTGCATCGGGCGGGAGAGGTACTTCAGCAGGAACTTCACCGTGAGCAGGTCGAGGATGACCCGCACGGTGCGCGAGATCCCGTACTTGCTGGTGCCGCGGGTGCGGGGACGGTGGTTGACCGGGATCTCCACCACCCGGGCGCCGACCAGGCCGGCGAGCGCGGGGATGAAGCGGTGCAGCTCGCCGTAGAGGTGGAGGTGCTGGACCACGTCGGCGTGGTACGCCTTGAGGGTGCAGCCGTAGTCGTGCAGCTCGGTGCGGGTGATCCGGCTGATGAGGCGGTTGGCCATCATCGAGGGGATCTTGCGCATGACCAGCTTGTCCTTGCGGTCCTTGCGCCAGCCGCTGACCACGTCGTAGCCCTCGTCCATCTTGGCGAGCAGGCGGGGCAGGTCGCGGGGGTCGTTCTGCTGGTCGCCGTCCATCAGCACCACCGCCCGGCCGCGGGCGTGGCGGAAGCCGGCGCTGATGGCGGCGGTCTGGCCGAAGTTGCGGCGGAACTGGATGACCCGGACCCGGGGGTCGCGGTCGTGCCAGGCCATCGCCATGGCGCCGGTGGCGTCGGGGCTGCCGTCGTCGACGAGGATGACCTCGGCCGACTGGGGCATGGTGTCGAGGACTGCGAGCAGCTCCTCGACCGCGTAGTCGACGTTCTCCTCCTCCTTGTAGAGGGGGACGACCACGGTGAGATCGATGCTGCTGTGGAGCGCTATGGGTGCGGAGCCGTGTTCCGGCGTCTCGTCCCACGCGCGGCTGGCGGAGAAATCCATCCCTTCCTTCCTTGCGGTCTCTTGCCGCGACACCGTCCATGCCGAGTATGGCATCCCACACCGCCACACCCACGTAAGAGTCGAAGAAGAAACGCGGTCAGGTGCCGATGTCTTGCACCCGCAGCCTGCGGCAGCCCTCGGTCCAGACGGCGCGGCGGTCCGAGGTCACCGCGCACGCCTCGTACCCGGGGATCCCGGCGATCCACGACGCCCCGTCGCCGCCCATGACGAAGGCGGCGGTCGAGTAGGCGTCGGCGAGGGTGAGGCTGGGGCCGACCACGGTCATGCTCAGCAGCGCGCGGGCGGGGCGCCCGCTCCGTGGATCGAGGATGTGGGCGCCGCGCTCGTAGGCGCCGCTGGTGGCGACGGCGAGGTCGCGGACGGCGAGCACTGCGGCGACCCGGTCGGCGATCTCGGGATGGCGGATGCCGACCCGCCATGCCCGTCCCGCCTCGGGCTCGCCACGCGCCAGCACGTCGCCGCCGGCGTTGATGCAGAGGTTGCGCGCCCCGGCGTCCTCCAGCAGGCGGGCGCCGCGCTCCACCGACCAGCCCTTGACCAGCGCCGAGGGGTCGAGACCGCCCCCGGGGCGCCGCACCGAGAAGAGGCCGCCGCTGCACCGGTGGACCTCCTCGCAGAGCCCGAGCACCTCCCGCACGTCGGGGTGCGCCTCCTCGGGCGCGAGCTCGCCGCGGCCGATGCGGCTGATCTCGCTGTCCGCCCTGTGGGTGCTGAAGCGGGCGTCGACCTCGCGGAGCCAGGCGAAGAACGCGTCGAGGGCGCGGTCCGGCACCCCCGGGTCGCGCAGGTCGACCCCGACGGCGGTGCCCATCACGTGCTCGACCCGCACCGGGCGCGCCGCGGCCGGCGGCTCAGCCACGGGCCTTGTCGAGCGCCGCCTGCGCCGACTGGGCGTAGGCGTCGCTGGTGTAGGTCGCGCCCGAGAGGGTGTCGATCTGCGCGCTCTGCGCCTGCAGCACCTCGTCGTGGAGCATCGGCCCGGCGGCCTGGCTGATGGACGCGGACCGGGCTCGATCGCTGGGCATCAGCAGAGCCTGCACGTCGGTGATGCGGCCCCCGGAGACGACGAGCTGGACCTGGACGTCGCCGTACCGCATGCTCACGTCCTCGCCCGAGTAGCGGCCGTCCCTGAGGTGGCTGCCGCCGGCCGGCGACGGGCTCGGCGCGGGGGTCGAGCCCGCGGCCCCGCCCTGGTCGGTGGGAGGGCCGCCTCCCGCGGCGGCCGGCTGTGGTGCCGGCGTCGGGCTGCCGGCCGTC
>JAQBPH010000368.1:0-16118 GCA_028287625.1 Chloroflexota bacterium
ATCCGCCGTGGCTTCGGCTTCCACGACGCCAAGGCGATCACCGCTCTGGCAATGCTCTCCCTCGGTGGCTTCTGCCCACCCCTCCCCGGACGCGCATGACGTCACCCACGGAAACAGCAGGAGACCCACAAATCTCCGTGGTCCGGGGGGCATGCGGGGGGACGCCCCCGCAGGTGGACGCCCCCGCAGGTTACTCGAGATAGTCCTTGAGCTTCTTGCTCCGTGAGGGGTGACGGAGCTTGCGCAGCGCCTTGGCCTCGATCTGGCGGATGCGCTCGCGGGTGACCCCGAAGCGCTTGCCCACCTCCTCGAGGGTGCGCTGGTGGCCGTCGATCAGCCCGAAGCGCAGCTGCAGGACCCGCCGCTCGCGGGGGGTCAGGGTGTCGAGGATGTCCTCCACCTCGGTGCGCAGCATGGTCAGCGAGGCGGCGTCGGAGGGGGCGGTGGCCTCCTTGTCCTCGACGAAGTCGCCGAGGTGCGAATCCTCCTCCTCGCCGATGGGGGTCTCGAGCGACACCGGGTCCTGGGAGACCTTGATGATCTCCCGCACCTTCTCCGGGGTGATCCCCATCTCCTCGGCGACCTCCTCGTCGGCGGGCTCCCGGCCCAGCTCCTGGAGGAGGCGGCGCGACACGCGGACCAGCTTGTTGATGGTCTCGACCATGTGCACCGGGATGCGGATGGTGCGGGCCTGGTGGGCGATCGCGCGGGTGATCGCCTGGCGGATCCACCAGGTGGCGTACGTCGAGAACTTGTAGCCCTTGTGGTAGTCGAACTTCTCGACGGCCCGGATCAGGCCCATGTTGCCTTCCTGGATGAGGTCGAGGAAGGACATCCCGCGGCCGATGTACTTCTTGGCGATGCTCACCACCAGCCGGAGGTTGGCCTCGGTGAGCCTGTTCTTCGCCTCGTCGTCACCCTGCTCGATGAGCTTGGCGTACTCCACCTCCTGCTCGGCGCGGAGCAGGGCCACCCGCCCGATCTCCTTGAGGTACATGCGCACGGGGTCGTCGAGCGAGACCGAGTCGATGGCCTCGGCGGTGGCGATCATCTCGTCGTCGATGTCGTCGACGGCCTCGAAGTCGCGGTCCCCGTCCGAGACCTCGATGCCCATCTCGCGGAAGACGTTGAAGATCCGCTCGAGATGGTCGGGCTCGGCCTCGACCTCGGGGAAGGCCTGCAGGATGTCGTCGGGGGTGAGGTAGCCCTGCTCCTTCCCCCGGACGATGAGCGTCTCCGCCGCCGAGACCAGCGCGTCCGCCCCCGACACGGCTGCTCCGCCCTCACCCTGCACCCTGGCCTTCGCCACCATCTCTACTCCCCGTCCCGTCCTGGGCGCTGCAACGTCTGCCCGTTCGCCGTTGGACACACTCTATTTAACGCGTCAAGCGCCGGTCGCCGTCATGGGACCGCCTCGCGGGCCCGGTACCCCTGGCTGGCGAGCTCGTGGATTCGGGCGGCGAGCGCCTCTGCCTCCTCCCTCCGCCCGTCGTCCTGGGCGATCTGCATCCTCCGCACGAGCGTCGCCACCTCGCTGCCCAGCGCCGCCTCGCGCACCCGTCGCACGCAGTCGGCGAGCGCCCGGGCGAGGTCGTCCGGACTCGCGTCGTCGCGCAGCTCGGGGGCCGGCCGCACCCGCAGCCAGGCCGCCAGTCCGCGGTCGGGCCCCTCCAGACGGTGCAGCGACAGCGTCTCGCCGTCCGGTGCGGCGAGAGCAAGCCTGAACAGGCGGCGCACCGCCGGATGGCTGATCTCGTCTGGGTGCAGGCCGTGCTCCTCGACGAGGCGTACGGCGAGGTCCGGGCGCTGGAGGGCCACGCTGCCGAGGAACTCCTCCGGCGCCGGCGGTGGCCCGCCCGAGACCTCCGGCACCGCCGCCTCGGCAGCCGGCGCCGGGGTGGTGACGACCACGCGCAGCGGCGCCCTCCTGCCCTCACCGCGCAGGCGCTCGACATCGGCGCTCACCGCCGCCACGGCGAGCTCGAGACGGCTCGCCGCCTGCTGGACGTAGAGGTCGCGAACCGTGGCCTCGGGGATGCGCGCCAGCAGGGCCACGGCGCGCTCCGCGCCCGCCCGGCGGGCCTCGACCGAGCCGGACTCCGCGTCGCCGATGGCTCGGTCGAGGAGCACCCGCCACTCCGGCTGGGCGGCGGCGACGCAGGCGGCGAAGGCGGCGGGGTCGCGGCGCACCAGCTCGTCGGGGTCCTTGCAGCCGGCCGGCAGCACGCAGATGCGCGCGTCGAGGCCCTCGGCGGCGATGACGTCGACCGCGCGGGACGAGGCGGTCACGCCGGCGTCGTCGCCGTCGAAGCAGAGCACCAGGCAGCGGGTCCAGCGGGCCAGCAGCCGGACCTGGCCGGTGGTGAGCGCGGTGCCGCTGCTGGCCACCGCGTGGCCCACCCCGGCGGCGGCGGCGGCGAGCACGTCGAAGTAGCCCTCCACCACCACCGCGCAGCCCGCCGCCTCGATGACGGTGCGCGCCCGGTCGATGCCGAAGAGCGCCAGCGACTTGTCGTAGGCGGAGGTGGCCGGCGAGTTGAGGTACTTGGGCACGGCATCGCCGAGGGCGCGGCCGCCGAAGCCGAGCACGTCGCCGCGCTCGTCGCGGATGGGGAAGACCAGACGGTTGCGGAAGCGGTCGCGCGCCGGGCCGCCGCGGTCGGAGGCGTGGGCGAGGCCGGCGTCGGCGGCCTCTGCCGGGTTGCCCAGCCCGCGGGCGCCGAGGTAGCGGAGCAGGGCGTCGCCGGCGACGCCGCCCGCCGGGGCGAAGCCGACCCCGTAGTCGCGGGCGGTGCCCTCCGAGACCCCGCGCTCGACCAGCAGGGCGCGGCCGGATGCCCCGGTCGGAGTCGACCACAGGATGTGCTCGTAGTAGGCCTGCGCCCTGGTGTTGAGCTCGAGCGCCCGGGCGCGGCGGCGGCGGGCCTGGCCGCGCTGGCGGTCGCCGGGGAGGCTGCGCTCCAGCTCGACGCCGGCCCGCTCGGCGAGCATCTCGAGCGCCCCCAGGAAGTCGACGTGCTCGATCTTCTCCACGAAGGTGAGCAGGTCGCCGCCCTCCTGGCAGCCGAAGCAGTACCAGGCCTGCTTCTCCTGGGAGACGCTGAAGGACGGGGTCCGCTCGGAGTGGAAGGGGCAGAGGCCCTTGTGGTCGCGGCCGCTGCGCTGCAGCCGCACGTAGCCGCCGATCACCTCGAGGATGTCGAGGCGCGCCTTGACCTCGGCGGCGGCGTCAGCCATCGGGGGAATCTTGCTCCGAACAGCTGTTCGGGTCAAGCGCCCGCGTGGCACCGGCGGTGCGCTGCACTCTCTCTCCTCTGGCCGCTGGACGCCGCCAATGGTACGGAGGACTCGGGCGCCGTCAACGCCTCCCCTGCCCCCTACCTCCCCAGGATCTCCAGGCTGTAGCGGGAGTTGTCGGTGAGCAGGGTGATCACGCCCCCGCGGTCGGTGATCACCGCGCGCACCGGCGAGGTGTTGAACACCTCGGGGGCGTTGTCCTCCTCGATGACGGTGCGGCGCACCAGGTAGGGCATGCCCGGGGTCGGCGGGCCCAGCTCGTCGCCCTCGACCATGTGGCCGTCGTCGAGCATCACCGGCCGGCCGTCTCGCGTGCCGGTCTTGCGAATGCGGACGTGCTCAGCCATCAGGGCCCGCAGGATACCCGGTGGGCCCGCTGTTCGAGGCGTCCGCTACCGATCCCGGTCGGCGGCGGCGAGCCGGGCCTGCGCCGCGGCCAGCCGCGCCACCGGCACCCGGTAGGGCGAGCAGGAGACGTAGTCGAGCCCCATCTCCTCGCAGAGCGCGATCGAGGAGGGGTCGCCGCCGTGCTCGCCACAGATGCCGATCTCCAGGTCGGGCCGGGCCTGCCGTCCCTCCAGAACCGCCGCCTGCATCAGCCGTCCCACCCCCTTGGCGTCGAGGCTCTCGAAGGGGTTGACGGGGAGAATCCTGTCCTCGACGTAGCGGAGCAGGAACTTGCCCTCGGCGTCGTCGCGGGAGTAGCCGAAGGTGGTCTGGGTGAGGTCGTTGGTGCCGAAGGAGAAGAACTCCGCCTCCTCCGCGATCTCGCCGGCGGTGAGCGCGGCGCGGGGGATCTCGATCATGGTCCCGACCTTGTAGGGGACCCTGACCCCGGCCTCGCGCAGCACCTCGCGGGCGGTGCGCTCGATGATCTCGCGGGTGCGGCTCAGCTCGTTGACGTGGCCGACCAGCGGCACCATGATCTCGGGCCGCGCGTCGATGCCATCGCGGCGCAGCTCGGCCGCCGCCTCGAGGATGGCGCGCACCTGCATCTCGACGATCTCGGGGAAGAGCAGCCCCAGCCGGCAGCCGCGCAGGCCGAGCATCGGGTTCTGCTCGCGCAGGGAGCGCACCGCGTCGAGCAGCCGGCGCTTCTCGGCGTAGCTCTCCTCGGGCTCGCCGAGCGCCTGCGCCCGGGTGACGTCCACGAGCAGCTCCTCGAACGAGGGGAGGAACTCGTGCAGCGGCGGGTCGATCAGCCGGATCACCACCGGCAGCCCCCGCATCTCCTCGAGGATGCCGCGGAAGTCCTCGCGCTGCACCGGCAGCAGAAGGTCGAGCTCGCGGCGCCGCGAGGCCTCGTCGGGGGCGAGGATCATCCGCTGCACGATGGGCAGGCGGTCCTGCTCCATGAACATGTGCTCGGTCCGGCAGAGGCCGATGCCCTGGGCGCCGAACTCGCGGGCGAGCTGGGCATCCCGTGGGTAGTCGCCGTTGGCCCACACCTGGAGGCGGCGGATCTGGTCGGCCCAGCGCAGCAGCTCCTCGAGCTCGCCGCTGATCTCCGGGTCGATCATCGGCACGGTGCCGGCGATGACGTTGCCGGTGCTGCCGTCGATGGTGAACTCCTCGCCCTCGTGCAGCACGTGCCCGTTGGCGCTGAACTGGCGGAGGTGGAGGTCGACGCGCACCGTCTCGGCGCCGGCGACGCACGGCTTGCCCATGCCCCGGGCGACCACCGCGGCGTGCGAGGTGCGCCCGCCGCGGGCGGTGAGGATGCCCTCGGCGGCGATCATCCCGTGCACGTCGTCGGGATTGGTCTCGATGCGCACCAGGATCACCTTGTCGCCCTGCTTCGCCATCTCCTCGGCGCGGCCGGCGTCGAAGACCGCCTTGCCGTAGGCGGCGCCCGGAGAGGCCGCCAGCCCGGTGGCGATGATCTCGACAGCGGCGGCGGGGTCGATGCGCCGGTGGAGCAGCTGGTCGACCTGGGACGGCTCGACCCGGCGCACCGCCTCCTGGCGGGTGATCACCCGCTCGCGCGCCATGTCGACGGCGATCCTCACCGCCGCCGCCGCGGTGCGCTTGGCGCTGCGCGTCTGCAGCATGTACAGGTGGCCGCGCTCGACCGTGAACTCCAGGTCCTGGACGTCGCGGTAGTGCCTCTCCAGCCGCTTCGCGATCCGGTCGAACTGCTGGTACACCCTCGGCATCTCGTCACGCATGACCGAGATGGGCTGCGGGGTGCGGATGCCGGCGACGACGTCCTCCCCCTGGGCGTTGACCAGGTACTCGCCGAAGAGCACGCGCTCGCCGGTGTTGGGATCGCGGGTGAAGGCAACCCCGGTGGCGCAGTCGTCACCCATGTTGCCGAACACCATGGTCTGCACGCTGACCGCGGTGCCGAGGTCGTGGGGGATCCTGTTGTAGTTGCGGTAGTCGACGGCCCGCTTGTTGTTCCAGGAGGAGAACACCGCGCCGATGGCGGCGCGCAGCTGCTCGATCGGGTCCTCGGGGAACTCGCCGCTGGCGTTCTCGCGCACGATCTCGCGGTAGCGCTCGATCAGCCCCTCGAGGGCCTCCGGCGAGAGCTCGGCGTCGGTGCGGGCGCCGTGGTGCTCCTTGGCCTCGTCGAGGGCGCGCTCGAAGAGCTGGCCGTCGACGCCGAGCACGATCTTGCTGAAGAGCTGGATGAAGCGGCGCTGCGAGTCGAGGGCGAAGCGACGGTTGCCGGTGAGCTCCGCCAGCCCCTCCAGGGTGGCGCTGTTGAGGCCGAGGTTGAGGACCGTGTCCATCATCCCCGGCATCGAGAACTTCGCTCCGCTGCGGACGCTGACGAGCAGCGGGTTGCGGGCGTCGCCGAAGCCCTTGCGGGTGACCTTCTCGAGGGCGCGCAGCGAGGACAGCACCTGGTCCCACATCCCGTCGGGGAAGCGCTCACCCGAGGCGTAGTAGGCGTTGCAGGCCTCGGTGGTGATCGTGAAGCCGGGGGGCACGGGCAGCCCCGCGTTGGTCATCTCGGCGACGCCGGCGCCCTTGCCGCCGAGCAGCTCGCGCATCGAGGCGTTGCCCTCCTCGAAGCGGTAGACCCACTTCGGGGCCCGGGTGCGCCGCTTCGCCGCGGCCACGCTCGTGGTCGCCTTGCGCGTCGCCGCCGCCCGGTTCCGACCCCCACCACCCCCCGTCGCCGTGCCCGAGGATTTTGCGGTCGCAGGGGCCTTTCTCCGCGTGGTGGTGGTGCTGGGCGTGGTCTTGACGGCCATCGTGCTCCTCGTCTCCGTGCGCTCCCGGACAGGCGCCGGGAGCGTAGCACCGCGACGAGGGTCACGAACCCTGGGCGCGGTCCAGCGCGCGCGAGCGGCAGGCGTCGAGCTGCTCGCCGAGGGCGGTCGCCAGCCCCTCGAGCGGCACGCGGACCTGGGTCATGCCGTCACGCTCGCGGATGGTGGCGGCGCGGTCCTCGAGGCTGTCGAAGTCGATGGTGACCGCGAGCGGCGTGCCGATCTCGTCCTGGCGGCGATAGCGGCGGCCGATCGCCTGGGTCTCGTCGTAGTCGGTCGCGAACCGGGAGCGCAGGTCGCGCTCGACGCTGCGGGCCAGCTCGCTCAGCTCGGGCTTCTTGGAGAGGGGCAGCACCGCCACCTGGAAGGGCGCGACGTCGGGGTGGAGGCGGAGGACCACCCTGGTCTCGCCGCGCACCACCTCCTCGTCGTAGCCGTCGCAGAGCAGGGTGATGAAGATGCGGTCGACGCCGGCGGCGGGCTCGATGACGTAGGGGGTGAAGCGGCGGTTGGCGGCCTGGTCGTAGAAGGTGAGGTCGCGGCCGGAGTGCTTCTGGTGGGCGCTGAGGTCGAAGTCGGTGCGGTTGGCGATGCCCTCGAGCTCGCTCCAGCCGAAGGGGAAGAGGTACTCGACGTCCTTGGCCGCCTTGCCGTAGTGGGCCAGCTCGTCCGGCGCGTGGGGACGCAGGCGGAGGTTGGCGGTGCGCACCCCCAGGTCCTCGACGTACCACCGGTGGCGCTCGGCGCACCAGTAGTCGAAGAGCTCGTCGGAGGCCTCCGGCTCGCAGAAGTACTCCATCTCCATCTGCTCGAACTCGCGCAGCCGGAAGATGTAGTTGCCCGGGGAGATCTCGTTGCGGAACGAGCGGCCGTTCTGGGCGATGCCGAAGGGCAGCCGGCGCCGGGTCGAGTTCACCACGTTCTGGAAGTTGACGAACATCCCCTGGGCGGTCTCGGGGCGGAGGTAGACAGTGGCCGCCGCCTCCTCGACCGGGCCGAGGAAGGTCTTGAACATGAGGTTGAACTGCCGGGGCTCGCCGAGCGGCCCGTCGCACTCGGGGCACGCGCGCACCTCCGGGTCCTTGCCGCGCTCGATGCGCTCGGCGGCGAGGTGGTCCTCCCGCCAGCGGCGCCGGCACCTGCCCATGCAGTCGACCAGGGGGTCGGTGAAGCCGCCCACGTGCCCGCTGGCCACCCAGACCTGGGGGTTCATGATGATCGAGGTCTCGATCGGCTCGATGTCGTCGCGCAGCTCGACCATGCTCCGCCACCAGCGGTTGCGGATGTTGCGCCGCAGCCGGGTGCCCAGCGGCCCGAAGTCGTAGAGGGCATTGATGCCCCCGTAGATCTCGCTGGAGGGATAGACGAAGCCGCGCTGCTTGGCGAGCGAGACCAGCTTCTCGATGAGGTTGGACCGCGGCGGCGCGTCGGACATGTCCGCGGGAGTGTAGCGAGGCGGCGGCGGGCTAGAGCAGGCTGCGGAGCACGTCGAGGCTGCGCAGCCGGCGGTCGATGTGGCGGGCCAGCTCCCGCTCCAGCACCGCCTCGAGCACGGCGAGCACCCCGGGGGCGAGCCGCAGCCGCGCGTAGAGCCCGGCGTCGCCGGCGGCAGCGACCCGGAGCACCTTGATCGCGGTCACCGGGCAGTCGACGCCGTCCACGTCGCGGGGGGCGCAGACCGGGCAGAGCAGCCCGCCCGCCGCGGCGCTGAAACGGGCGGCCCGCTCCTCGAGGCGGCTGCCGCAGGAGGCGCAGACGTGGAGCTCGGGCGCGTAGCCGAGCCGGTCGAGCATCCGCTGGGCGAACCAGACCACCGCCGCCCGGGGGTCGCGGGCGGGGTCGGCGCAGTCGGCCAGCGCCTCGGCGACCAGGTCGTAGAGCCCCTCGTCGAGGGGATGGCCCGGCTCGAGGGCGTGGTCGGCGAGCTCGGCGCAGAGGGAGGCGCAGGCGGAGCGGCGGACGTCGCCGAGGGACGTGACCGCGCCCAGCCGGCGCGCCTCGGTGAGCACCTCGAGCTCACCCCGGCCGCGGGCCAGCTGCAGGGTGCTGCGGGTGAAGAGGTCGGTGTTCGCGGCCAGCCGGCTGCCCGCCTTGCGCACCCCCCGGGCGAGCACCCCGACCTTGCCGTGGTGGCGGGTGAGCACGGTGAGGACCCGGTCGGCCTCCCCATAGTCGACGCGGCGAAGCACGATGCCCTCGTCGACGTAGCTGGGCACCAGTTCCCCCTAGCGCTCGCCCACCGCCCCCGCGCCGTTGCGCTCCTGGCCGGCCTCCTCGACGTCCACCCGGAGGGGGCGCGGGCTGCTGATGCGCAGGGTGCGGATCGCCTGGCGGCGCACCGACTCGACCCGGATCGTGACATCGCCGATCTGCACCGTCGCCCCCGGCTTGGGGATCGACCCCAGCCGCTCGTAGACCAGGCCGCCGATGGTGTCGGCCTCGACGTCCTCGATGGGGAGGTGGAGCAGCGCCTTGATGTCGTCGAGGGAGACGCGCGCGTTCACCAGCACCTCGCGGTCGGAGATGAACTGGATCTCCTCGGGCTCGGCAGCGTCGTACTCGTCGCGGATGTCGCCGACGATCTCCTCGATCAGGTCCTCGATGGTGACGATCCCGGCGGTGCCGCCGTACTCGTCGACCACGACGGCCATGTGGACCTTCTTCTTGCGCATCTCGATGAGCAGCTCGCCGGCACGCTTCAGCTCGGGGGTGAAGTAGGGCTCGCGGGCCATCTCGCGCAGCGACGGCGGATTGTCGGTGGCGCAGACGCGGAGCAGGTCCTTGGCGTAGATGAGCCCGACCACGTTGTCGATGCTGTCCTCGTAGAGGGGGATGCGCGAGTGACCGGTCTGGTTGATCAGCCGGGTGACGTCCTCGACGGTGCTGCGCACGTCCACGGCGACCACGTCGACCCGCGGCACCATCACCTCGCGCGCCACCTTGTCGGTGAGCTCGAGGACGCCGCTGATCATCTCCCGCTCCTCCTCCTCCACCACCCCCTCGCGCTCGCTCACCGCGAGCAGCATCTTCAGCTCCTCCTCGGTGACGAACGGGCCGGGCACGTCACCCTGGGCGACCAGCCGCACCAGCCGGCTGCTCAGCCAGGTGAGCAGGAAGACGATCGGCCGCAGCACCCGGGTGAGCAGGGTCACGGGCCCCGAGACCAGCCGCGCCGCGCGCTCGTTGAAGCGCAGCGCCACCGACTTGGGGAGGATCTCGCAGGCCACCAGCACCACCACCGAGAGCACCGCGGTGGCCGGCGCCTCGGCGCCCGACCCCCAGCGTTCGGCGACCAGCAGCGTGGTCACCGTGGAGGCCACGATCACCGCCAGGGTGTTGACCATGAGGATGGTCGAGAGGTACGCGTTGGGCTGCTCGTGGAGGCGGACGACGCGGCGGGCGGCGCGATCACCGGTCTCGGCGAGGCTGCGCATCCGCAGCCGGCTGACGCTGGTCAGCGCGGTCTCCGCGGTCGCCGCGAAGGCGGCGAGGCACAGCGACGCGATGAGGGCCGCGACCAGCACGCTCATGCCCTCGCCCGGGCGCCGCGACCTGACGGGACGGGGCTCATCGGAAGAGCTCGCTCACGCTGCGGCCCTCGTGCACGCGCACGATCGCCTCGGCGATGAGCGGCGCCACGCTGAGCACCCGGAGCTTGCAGCCGGCCCCGCGGTCGCGCTCCCCCTCCACCAGGGGCACCGTGTCGGTGATGGCGATCTCGTCGATGGGCGCCTGGTTGAGACGCTCCAGCGCACCCCCGGTGAGCACCCCGTGGGTGACCACCACGTCGACCCCGATGGCGCCCTTGGCGCGCAGCGCCCGGGCCGCCCCGATCAGCGTCCAGCCGGTGCTGATGAGGTCGTCGACGAGCACGCAGCTCTGGCCGTCGACGTCGCCGATGACGTTGAGGACCTCGACGTCCTCGTCGGTGGGCCGGCGCTTGTCGATGATGGCGATGGGGGCGTTGAGCAGCCGGGCCAGCGCGCGGGCGCGGGCGGTGCCGCCGACGTCGGGGGAGACCACGACCAGGCTGCCGTCGTGGTGCCGCTCGCGGACGTGGCGGGCGAGGATCTTGGAGGCGGTGAGGGCGTCGACGGGGATGTCGAAGAACCCCTGGATGGCCTCGGCGTGGAGGTCGACGGTGACCACCCGGCTGGCCCCGGTGGCCTGGATGATGTTGGCCATCAGCTTGGCGCTGATCGGGTCGCGGGCCTGGGTCTTCTTCTCCTTGCGGGCGTAGCCGTAGTAGGGCACCACGGCGTTGACCCGGGCCGCCGAGGCGCGGCGCAGGGCGTCGAGGATGATGAACAGCTCGATCAGGTTCTCGTTGACCGGGCGGCAGGTGGGCTGGATCACGAAGACGTCCTGGCCGCGCACCGAGTCGCCGATCTTGACGTCGATCTCCCCGTCGCTGAAGCGCTTCACCTCCATCTCGGTGAGGGGGATGTTGATCTCCGAGGCGATGCGGGCCCCCAGCTCGGGGTTGGCCGTGCCGGAGAGGAGGCGGAGGTCGCCGTGGGGGCTGCTCACCCCGCGCCCGCCCGGTCACCGCCGCGGCGGCGGCGATCGGCCCAGCCCTCGACCACCGCCTGGCGGGACCGCTCCACCGCCAGCGCCCCGTCGGGGACGTCGCGGGTGATCACCGAGCCCGCGGCCACGTACGCGCCCGCCCCCACCCGGAGCGGGGCGACCAGGCTGGCGCCGGTGCCGATGAAGGCGCCGTCGCCGATGACGGTGCGGTGCTTGGCCTGGCCGTCGTAGTTGCAGGTGACCGTGCCGGCGCCCACGTTGACGTCGCCGCCCACGTCGCTGTCGAGCACGCAGGAGAAGTGGCTGATATGGCTGCCCGGGCCCACCCGGCTGTTCTTCACCTCGGCGTGGGTGCCGACGTACACCCCCGCGCCGAGGCTGGTGCCGGGCCGGAGCCGGTCGTACTGGCCGATGACGACGTCGTCGCCGAGCTCGCACCGGTCCAGCGTCGAGGCGCCGACGCGCACCCGGTCGCCGGCCCGGACGTCGCGCAGCTGCGCCATCGGCCCCACCACGCACCCCTCGCCCAGGGTGGTGGCCCCGCGGAGCACCGTCATGGGGAGCAGGACCGAGTCGCGGCCCACCCGCACCTCCGGGTCGACATAGGTCGTCACGGGGTCTTCGACGGTCACCCCTCCGAGCATAAGCGCGTCGAGGGTCCGGCGTCTGAGCACCGCCTCGGCGGTGGCGAGCTGGCAGCGGTCGTTCACCCCGAGCGCCTCCTCGGGGTCGGAGGCGACGACCGCCTCCCCTCCACCCAGGAGCTCCACCACATCGGTGAGGTAGTGCTCGCCCTGGGCGTTGTCGCTGCCCAGCCGGTCGAGCGCCGGCCAGAGCCGGGCCCCGTCGAAGGCGTAGGCACCGGCATTGCACTCGGCCGGGACGGGCTCGCCGGGGGGGAGGTCGCGCTCCTCCACGATGCGGGCGACGCCACCGCCGGGGGCGCGCACCACCCGTCCCAGCCCGCGGGGGTCGGCGGGGACCACGCTGAGGACGACACACGCCGCCCCGGTCTCGGCCTGCCGCCCCAGCAGCGCGGCGAGGGTCTGCGGACGGAGCAGCGGGGTGTCGCCGCTCAGCACCAGCACCGGCCCGGTCGAGCGCCCCGCCGCCGGCACCGAGCGCAGCGCGTCGCCGGTGCCGCGCGCCTCCGCCTGCTCGGCGGTGGTCGCCAGCCCGGCGAGCGCCGCGGCCACCTCGGGCTGGCTGGGGCTCACCACCACCAGCGGAGCGCTCCCCGTCGCCTCGGTGGCGGCCGAGACCACATGAAGGAGGAGCGGCCGCCCGGCCAGGGGGTGGAGCGCCTTGGGCGTCCGGCTGCGCATCCGCGTCCCACGCCCGGCGGCGAGCACGACCGCCCGGGGTGCGTCAGCCACGGCCGCGAGTATAGCGGGCCGTCCCCGCCGGGCCCGCCGGGCCCGCCGGAGGGCAGGCACGCTACCCTGCGCCCAGGGGGGTTGCAGGGGGGAGTCCCCCCGCACAATGGGCGCGTCAGCGCCCAGAGGACAGCCGATGCCGGTGCAGGTGGAGCGCAGCGACGCCGGGGTGGCGACCATCACCCTGGACAGTCCTGAGCGCCGCAACGCCCTCGACGAGGAGCTCGCGCAGCAGCTTCGCAACGCGGTGAGTGGGGTGGCCGCCGAGCCGGGCGTGCGCTGCCTGGTGCTCACCGGGGCGGGGAGGGCCTTCTGCTCGGGCGCCGACCTCGGCGAGTTCCGCAGACAGGACGCCGGCGGCGTGCTCCCCCGGCGCGAGGCCCTCGGCGCCTACTACCGCACCTTCCTCGACGTGCGCGACCTGGCGGTGCCCACCATCGCCGCGGTCAACGGCCCGGCCATCGGGGCCGGCCTGAACCTCGCCCTGGTCTGCGACCTGCGCGTCGCCGCCGCGTCGGCACGGTTCGGCGCCACCTTCGTGCGCCTCGGCATCCACCCCGGCGGTGGCGCCACCTACATGCTCACCCGCCTGCTCGGCCCCGCCCGCGCCGCCGAGATGATGCTCACCGGCGAGCTGGTGGACGCCGCCCGCGCCCTCGAGCTGGGGCTGGTCAACCGTCTCGTCGAGGACGCCGACCTGGCCGCGTCCGCCGCCGCCCTGGCCGAGACCATCGCCGCCAACGCCCCCCGCGCGGTCCGCGCCACCAAGCGCGCGCTGCGCATCGCCCTCGACGCCGACCTGGCGACGATGCTCGAGGTCGAGGGCCTCGCCCAGGCGGCCACCCAGGAGAGCGCCGACGCCGGCGAGGGCTGGGCCGCCTTCCGCGAGCGCCGCGCCCCCCGCTTCGCGGAGTAGCCTGAGACCGAACGCGCCGAACGCGCCGACGGCCGTCGCGGCGTAGCATGCGCTCGACCGATGGGGAGTCGCCAAGTGGTAAGGCACCGGACTTTGGATCCGGCATTCCTGGGTTCGAATCCCAGCTCCCCAGCGGGGAATTCCGGGTGAGAGGCGCCGCCTTGGAGGCAATTTTGGAGGTAATTCGGCAGCCGCCATCCGGCCGGCGGGCCGCACCTCCACCCGGTTCGTCGTCCGACCAGATGCCGCCCCACAGCAGCGTGTACTCTTCGCAGAACGCAGTGAACGCCCCCAACGTCCCGAGATGGACCGCGGGGAGAAGAGGGGAAGGCACATGCCGCGGATCGCTCTCATCATCACCAGCCTCCTCCTTCTCTCCTATGTGCTGACGATCCTCGTGCTGGTGGCGGTGGGCGACACGCTTCGCTTCATCACACTCATCTCGAGCTCCCTGGTCGTGCCCGGGGCGGTGTTCGGCGCGGCGGCCGTTGTGCGCCGCCGTCGGATCGCACGGCGAGGATCGTCCTGAGCGGCCGTGCAATAACGCCGGCCGAGCTCCTGCCGCCCTTGTGAGACCCGTCCTGTACTCGATGCCGCCGCTCCTCCCGGAGCTCGACGAGTTGCTGGCCCAGATCGCGGGAGAGATGGAGATGGGACCGCTGAGCGACGAGGAGAGGGCACGCATCGAGGAGATCGAGCGCATCCGGGTCTCCACACAGCACGACTTCTGGGGCCAGGCGGGGCCGGTGACCGGGACCTGCGCTTGCGGCCGTCCCCAGGAGGAGGGCGTCCAGCTCTGCCCCCAGTGCGACGGACGAGCCAGCCGGCCGGGCTGAGCCTGGGCCCCGGACCCTCACGCCCGGCCGAGAGGGCCAGCGACGTCGCCGGCGAGCGGGCCCGTCAGAAGTTCGCTGAGCGGCGACCCCGAACGTCTTCAGCGCCTCATCGACCGCAAGGGCCGGCGCCTGCCAGATTACGCGTCTCGGGTTTTGATGCCGCATGGCGTCGACGCCGTCTACTTCTTCGACTCCACGCGCGAGCACCTCCACCGAGCGCAAGCGACCGCATGACCTCGGCAGCGGCGGGACCTGGGTGCCTCGAAGCCTGAAGCACGTGCTCTCGGCGTTGCCGACGTCCGCGCACCCCGGGGCGAAGAAGGCCCTGGCCGAGATCTGGAACGCCGAGGACAAGGACCACGCCCGCGCCGCCGTCCGCGCCTTCGACGAGCTGTACGGCGCCAAGTGGCCCGAGGCCACCGCCAAGATCACCGACGACGTGGAAGAACTGCTGGCCTTCTACGACTACCCGGCCGAGCACTGGATCCACCTGCGCACGACCAACCCCATCGAGTCGACCTTCGCCACGGTCAGGCACCGGACCAAGGTCACCAAGGACGATGGCATGATTCACTCCGTGTGCGTGCCACGGACGACGTCGAGGTCCTCATGACACGGACGCGAGTGCCTCCGGTGCTCGTCACCGGAGCGACCGGCCGGGTTGGGCGCGTCGTGGTCGACCTACTGATAGACGCGGGCGTGCCGGTCCGCGCCCTCACGCATCGCTCCGAGGCGGCGGCGACGCTGCCGGCGAACGTCGAAGTCGTCACCGGCGACCTCACCGTGCCCGAATCGCTCGACGCAGGACTGCGAGGTGTCAGTGCCGTCCTCCTCGTCTGGACCGCCCCGCCGACGACTGCTCCGGCAGTTGTCGAGCGTCTCGCAACCTACGCGCGGCGTGTCGTCTTTCTCTCATCACCGCACCAAACCCCGCACCCTTTCTTCCAGCAACCGAATCCAATGGCGGTGCTCCACGCCGATATCGAGCGGCTCATCGCGACCGCCGGGCTCGAGTCGACGATCATCCGGCCGGGGATGTTCGCGTCGAACGCGTTGTTCTGGTGGGCGACCGCGATTCGCGCCGACGGTGTCGTCCGGTGGCCTTACGGCGCTGCCGAGACGGCACCCGTCGATGACCGCGACGTGGCAGCCGTCGCGGCGCGGACCCTGTATCAGGACGGACATGCTGGAGGCGACTACGTCCTCACGGGCCCCGAGTCACTGAGTCAGGCAGAGCAGGTGAGCATCATCGGTGACGTCCTGGGGCGTCGGATCACATTTGAGGAGCTGTCGCCGGACGAGTTTCGAAGCGAGACGGATGGAAGCTGGCCGCGCCCGGTCGTGGACATGCTGCTCGCCGCGTGGGGCGCAACGATTGGAAGGCCGGCGTTCATCACCTCTACGGTGTTCGACATCCTCGGATTGGCGCCGCGATCGTTTCGCCAGTGGGTCGCCGATCACGCCACCGCGTTGATGGAAGGTCCAACCCCATCGAGTTGACCTTCGCCACGGTCAGGCACCGGACCAAGGTCACCAAGGGGCCCGGCTCCAAGGCCGCCGGGATCGCCATGGCATTCAAGCTGATCGACGCCGCCCAGGAACGCTGGCGCGCCGTCAACGCACCCCACCTCGTCGCGCTCGTCCGCGCCGGTTTCCTCGAACCCCCTCCGGTCCAGGAGGCGAGGATGCGCACACGAAACCCGCGAGTGCTTGCATGATCCTCTCGCTGCCGGGCGATCACCGCTGGTTCAGTGGTGCAATGGTGACATGTCTCTGGACGAGCTTCGAGAACTGCTGGAACGGCACGTGCGTCCCGATTTGGCCACTGCCATCGACGGCGTCCGGATCTGCAAGTTCGACCACGCCGTTTCACCGGAGTCCTCGATGTCCGGCACGGTGCTGGCGGTCATCGCCCAGGGTGGCAAGCGTCTGGCCCTGG
>JAQBPH010000286.1:0-3033 GCA_028287625.1 Chloroflexota bacterium
GCAGCGGTGCCAGGCAGTCGCCGAGCAGCGCGGGGCGCCGGTGCCCGCGGGCGCGGTCGAGCGCGGCGGTGGCCGCGGCGTCGACGTGGGCGCGCTCGACCTCGTCCAGGCTCTCGCCGCAGAGCACGTTGACGAGGTCGACCACCGCCGCGACCACCTCGGCGCGGCGTGCGGCCTCGCCCTCGGCGAGATCGCCCGCCTCGAAGACGTTGAGGGCGGCGCCGCATCCAGGGGCGAGGCGCAGATAGTCACCGCCGAGGGCGCCGATCAGCGGCTCGTGCTCACCCTCGGGGTCGATCACCACGCTGCCCCGGCCGCGCGCCGCCGCGGCCAGCACCAGGGCGCCGAGCGTGTAGCTCTTGCCCTGCCCCGAGGCGGCGAGCACGGCGATGTTGGCGTTGGCGTGGTGGGCGGTGTCGAAGGGGTCGATGCGCACCGGCGCCGCGGTTGCCAGGGAGCGGCCCAGCGGGTAGCCGTGAGGGTCGTCGCAGCCCGCCTCCACCCACGGGACGCAGCTCGCCAGCGCCGTCGAATCGACCAGCTTGGCGCCGCCGAGATGATCGCGACCCAGGGGCCAGGCGCTCATCGCAGCGTCGAGGTGCTGGAAGTGCGCCGGCTCGCAGGACGCCAGGGTGGCGGCGAAGCCGGCGCGCACCGCCTCGGCGGCCTGCTCCAGCTCGGCCGGCCCCGCCGCGCGCGCCACCCCGGTGACGCTGAGGCGCAGCGAGCGGCCCTGGTTGCGGGCCAGCCGGGCGCGCAGGTCGAGGGCGCCGTCGACCCCGGCATCGACCCCGGCGTCGCCCAGCGCCTCGCGGCCGGCCTCGACGAGCTGGTCGGCGCGGAGGTCGCGCAGCCTGCGGGAGAGGCGCGACATCGCCTCGGCGACCGGGGTGGGGTCGAGGTGGAGGGCGATGTCGCAGTCGGTGCGGGCGAGCAGCAGCGGCGCCAGCCAGCCCGGTTCCACCGCGGTGCCGGGGAGGCGGCGCAGCCGGAAGCCGCGCACCCAGACGGTGCCGCTGGACGCCTCACGGGGCCGCGCCTGCCAGCCGGGGCGTCCCGGCCGCGAGCGGTCGTCGCCGGCCACCTCGCCGCCCCACGCCTCGCGCAGCCGCTCCGCCAGCGCCTCGCCCTCCAGCACCTCGGCGGCGGCGCCGGCGGCGGCGAGGGCCTCGAGCACCGCGGCCAGCGCGCGGTCGAGCGCGGTCTCGCCGCTCTCGACCGAGGGCACGAGCAGCAGCGAGCGGCGGAAGGCGGGGTGCCGCAGCAGGCTCTCCCGGCGGTGGGCCTGCTCGGCGGCGAGCAGGCGGGCGGGGTGCCCCGGCGGTGCCTCCACGGTCCCGTCCGGGCCGGACGGCTCGGCCCAGGGGCGCACCTGGACCAGGATCTGCAGGTGGGCGTCGAGGGTCCGGCAGAGCCGGCCGAAGGCGCCGACCACCGCGGCGCGGCGGCCCTCGTCGAGGGCGGTGATGTCGAAGTCGGAGGAGCGCACCATCGCGCAGCGGCTGCCGTCTCCACGGAGGACCCGGTGACCCTGGATGCGCACGGTCCCCCCGGCGCCGTCCCGCCAGCCGGCGCCCAGCGGCGTGATCACCCGCCGCCGCCCACGCGCAGTGCCAGGTAGAGCGCACCCGATCCCGCCGCGGCCGCGTACCGCCCGGTCTCGGAGGCGGGCACGGCCAGCACCACCGAGCCCAGCCTGGCGACCCCGGCGCCGAGGCCGCGGGGCTCGTCGGGCTCGCCCGGCGACATCGGCTGGCCCTGGTCGGTTCGCAGCTGGAGCACGAGCACGTCGCTGCCCAGCGGGATCGCCGCCGTGGTGTCGCCGGTGACGCCGCCGCCGGGGCGCGCCCCCGACGGGGTCACGAAGACGTCGACGCGGTCGCCGGGGCTGAGCAGCCCTCCGACGGCGCCGGCGGGCTGCACCGGCAGGGCCACCGCCCGGTCGCCGTCGGGCACGGGCAGGCCGCCCGCCGCGGCGGCGCCGGAGCGGTCGGCGCGCAGCATCCGTGCCAGCACCGGCTCGCCGGAGGCCAGCGGCCAGGCCACGTAGGCGCCGACCGCTGCGTCGCCGGCGGTCAGCGCGCCGGCGGGGACGCCGTCGCCGTGCACCCGGCGCTCCTCGACGTCCCCGGGCGCCACCCGCGCGCCCGCCCGGAGATCGTGGGTGGCCACCACCACCGCGACGGTCTGCTCGGCGTGCAGCGCGAGGGCGGCGGCGGCGAGGGCGAGCACGGTGAAGGCGGCGAGGTAGAGGGTGCGTCTCATCACATCTCCCAGCGGTGGGGCGGGGCGGCGGGTCACCGGCCGGCGTCGCCGGTGCGGCGCAGGTCGGCGCCGGACACCACGGTCACGGTCAGCGTCGGGGGCACCGCCGCGACGCGCAGCAGGCCGGTGCGCAGCGGCACCCGCACCCGCGCCTCGATGGCGGGCCGGAGCACCACGGCACCCGGGGTGAAGGGGTCGGCGGCGGGCACCTCGTCGATCACCGCCACCTCGGCGCCGGCGGCGACGGCATCCGCCCCGGCCCCGCTCAGCTCTCCCTCGAGCGGGCGCAGGGCGGTGGCGAGCGCCTCCCGGAGCAGCGCCGCGGCGCGGGCGCGGTCGACCGCCGCGGCCGGGCCGGCGGCGGACGCTCCCGAGGCGGCGGTGATGGCGGCCTCGTCGACGGCGCTGTGCACCCGCTGGCGCTCCAGCTGCAGCGCACCCGCCTGCACCGCGAGCGCCAGGGCGAGCAGCAGCACCGGGCTGAGCAGCACCGCGGCGAGCACCGCGGAGCCGCGCTGCCGGCTCACCGGTTCACCTCGCCGCGGCCGACCGCGGTGGCGCCGAGGTCGACGTCCCGCTCCAGCAGGAAGGGGATGCCGACGTGCTGCGGGCAGCGCACGGTGACGGCCACGGGCTCGTCCAGGCCGACCGACGCGGCGGTCGCCGACACCATGCAGGCGGCGGGGTCGATGCCGCCGGTGCGCAGCTCGCGGCGCACCCGGTCGAGCTGCGCGGGGCCGAAGCCGCCGGCGCTCGCCGCCGACCGCG
>JAQBPH010000294.1:0-8758 GCA_028287625.1 Chloroflexota bacterium
GAGCCAGGTGGGCTGCGATGGAGCCGTGTCGACCGTGGACGCCGACGCCATGGTGACGCGCCGCCCCGACACGCGCTGCCACACCCGCCGGATTGCACCGCTGATCCAATCCCCAACCACCGATCCACCGTCCGAGGCACCCCACTGTTCGATCGGGCTCACCCGCCGGGGCTCGCCCTCGTGCCTGACTCTTCCCGCTCTCAGGTCGGCGTCCATCACTCATCGCTCATCCGCGGCACTCGGTGGTCGGGGGTCTGCCCCACAGCGGGGCGGGGACAGCCGCGGCAGGCTTGCGCAGAAAACAAAAGCAGCGCAATGGGCGAGTTGTCAAGAGCCCGCGGCTCGATCCGGTCGGACGGGCAGGCGCTGCCTGGTCATTCGCACGGGGCGGCCCCGTCCAGACAGGTTCACCGCTCGAAACTCCTGACAGCACCAGGGTTTTCGGCCACTTCCATCTGGCGCCACGATGGTGCGATACTGGTGAGCATGGAGCCGCATCCGGCATCGGTGGACCTCAGCGGCCTGTACCGCGAGCTCGACCGGCTGAACACGCATCTCTGCCGCTGCCATCACCGCGGCGAGTGTCTTGCCTGCCGTGGCTTCCAGATCCTCCGCCAGCAGTGCCAGGTCGTCGCCGCCGCCGCCTCCCAGCCGGCGCTCCTGCAGGTCGCGCAGGAGGCCGCTGCCAAGGATCTGATGACCCAGCTCGGCGGTCTCCAGGAGAAGCTGGCCGCCGATCCGCGACTCCAGGAGCTGCTCACCCAGCTGGTCGAACGCGCCCAGGAGGATCTCGGCGGCCCGGAGCAGCTGCAACGCCTCTTCGGCGATCTCGGCGGCCTCCCGGGCTTTCCGGGCTTCCCCTCCGGCGGAGGGCAGCCGCCTCCCGATGACGTGCCGCCCGATGATGCCCCGCGGCCGCGGCCACGGCCGCGGGAGGACTGACGCACCGGGTCAGGCGGCATTCGCCCTCGGACCCGCGAACGCGCAACCACGTGCACCATGGCGACAGGAGACCCAGCCGCTAGGCGGCCGCCGCAGCGTCGTGCTGGGTGACGTCGGTGCCGCCGGCCTGCTCGAGCACCTGCCTTGCTCGTTGCACCTCGGTCTCCGAGCCATGGACGACGAGGAGGTACCTGCCTGCCTCCAGGTGCTGTGCGAACTTCGCGACGTGATGCGTCTCCAGGATGCGGCCGAGGACGGCGCTGATCACGCCGCCGTACACCGTACCCTCGGCCGCGCCGACGACGGTGGCGGCCACGGGGGTGATGGCGCCGGGCACCGCGGTGGCGGCCAGCGGGCCGAGTACGAACACCGGGAGGAGGCCCGGGGCGAAGATGAGCCCCGTGCCGGCCAGAAGCCCGAACAGGCCGCCGGACCACGCCCCGATGAGGGATCCCTTCTTGATCACGTCGCCGGTCGTCACGAAGCCGTTGACCTGCGTCTCGCTCTTGAGGTCCTGACCGACGATGGACACCTGGCTCATCGGGAATTGGGCATCGGCGAGGCGGCGGAGCGCCTCCTCGACCCCTTTCATGTCGTCGTACACGGCGACGACGCTCAGATTCGACGGCATGGTCGGCGGGGCGGCCGGCATCGATGTCGTTTCAGTCACCACAGATCTCCTCTCCCTTGCCGATGATCAACGGTCACCGTTCTCCTGCGACATGAGCCGCTCGGTGCACGAGGTGGCAGGAACGTCGTATCGGGACTACCCGCGGTCATTGGATCCGAAACCGACCCTCTGCGGAGTGGGATTGAGGCACGACCGAGCATGGGCGACGCGTCATTGTGAACCGGGTTCACAGTGACCGGAAACGACGACCACCAGCTGTCATGCTGTCCTTCCGGACATGCCCCTGTTCAATCGTAGGGGGGGTCTGCACTCGCCATTGGTACAGTGGCGGGGGAGGCCTGCCTGGATGGGCAGTTGTTATGGTGCCCCGGCTCCTCTAGAGTGGCGAGCCAGCAGTCTACAGCGCATCGCGAGCAACAGGAATGGATCCGACGAGTGCTCGTCGTTTTCGTGCCACTGGCGGCTGTGCCGCACGCCAGCGCCAGTGAGCGCGACACCGTCGACGACGATTCAAGGGCTGGCGTGGCCAGAGTGGCGGGCCTCGTGAACGAACGCCTGCTGCAGCTGGATCCTCCGGAGCTGGCGCATGAGAGGGCGTACTGCCCTCGATGCGAGGTACGACGGGAGCTCGTCGAGGCGGCGGTGATCGGGCGCGTCGGACTGGGTCTCGTGTTCCGCTGTAGGAAATGCGGGGCCCGCTTCCATGTCGACCACCATCCCCCCACCTGGAATCCTTGGGACGACCTGCGGTCAGCCTGAGCGTGCGGAGCACGACCGGCTGCTCGTCACATGTGTGCACCCGTGGGACGCCGCATCCTCCACGGGCGGAGCGCCGCGAGCGCCGTCGTCAATGCGGGCGAGAACTCAGCGCGAGAGGACCACGATGGCGCCCCCGGATCACTCACCCGGGGCCTGCCCCTGGTGCGTGCCGCTGCCGGGTGGAGCGTTCCTGCGCGGGCAGTGGAGTACCGGCGAGCGCGACCAGCCCCCGTCCTCCCTGTGGACGCTCACCTCCTGGCCGCACCCGCGACAGCGCGCGCAGAACCGGTACCCGGCGGCGCTGCGGCAGAGGCGGCGGAAGCCGGCCAGGTTGTGGCCGCGCTGGCGCGCCTCCAGCGCCGCGGCGTCGATGGCCGCGATGGCGGCGATGGCGGCGGCCGTGCCGGAGCCTCCGTCGCTGGTCACGGGCATGGTGTCAGACGGCGCCGCGCGTCATATTGCGCAGGAACGTGGAAGTGGGAGGTCACCGCATGCGCCCGTGGAGAGATGCCCGTCGGCGGGGTCACCGATCGACTGTGTGTGAAACAGAAGCAGTGCAACGGGTGACCTGTCAACAGCCCGCAACGCCATCCGGTCGATCGGGTAGGCGCTGCCTGGTCATTCGCAGGGGTCTGGCCAGTCAGGACAGGTCTCCTGCCCAGACATCGCTCAACCACATGCGCCGAAGCCTCGAGCCCACGCTACGCTTCTGGCCGGCCCGCTCGGCTCCTTGGAAGGAGGCACGGTCAGGTCTGTGACACCGCCACCTCACCACCTGGGCCCAGGCAAGCGCCTCGTCGTCGGGACGGTTGCGCTCGTGACCTTTCTGCTCGTCCAGTTCATTCTGCGGGTGACCCTCGTCCGAACCTATGGGCCTCAGTGCGGCGCGATCTGCTCGGATCAGGTGTCCAGCTGCGCCATCTCCTGTCCGCTGTCCATCCTGCTGACCGTCGTCATCGCGGGGCTGGCCTTCGCCGCCGCCACCGTCGCGGGCTTCCTCGCCGCCCGCGCCCTACGAGGTGGTGGGAGATGAAGGGTGGTCGATGCGAGACCACACCGGCCCCTGCCCCCGTTCTCCGCCTTCGCTCAGCCCGCCCCCCGTCGGCTGATCTTCGCGGCGGCCCTGCGACCGCACCACGCGCAGACGAGGCTCACGTAGGTCATCCCCTGCTGGGTCCGGACACACTGCGGTGCACCGCAGGCGCCGCACCTCACCATGGCCATGCAGCGACCCGTCGCGTCGACGAATCGGCGTATCGCGGCGCGTTCATGGACGTCGGCGATGGCCTGCTGGCCCATGCCGGCGGGGTGAGCGAATGCGTCGGTGTTCACGGGTCGGCCCTCTCTGTGGATCGATGCGTCGATGAGGTGACCCGCCCGCCGGCACGATGGGCTCCGAGGGGTGAGACTCCTGGACGGGCCTTGGATGGATACCCGCGTTCGAGATGCGCTGTGAACTGCTGGCAGGCTACTCTAGAGGAGCCTCGGGCTCGACACAACTGCCCATCCGGCCTTTGCACAATGGTGTGTACGGTGCCCCTACGATTGGACGAGGCGAGTGTCCGGTTGGGGGGGCACCACCAGCCCGTGACCACGATGCTTCGCCGAGCCGAAGCCGCGACCGCCCCACGGCTCGAGCGTGGCGGGCCCCGCCTCGCATCGGAGCACGCCGATGCGGGCGTCCAACGTCTAGAGTCGAGCGCATGGGCCGCGGGTCGCCAGGCGTCGCTGCTGAGTGGCTGGTGAATGCGCCGTGGCACATCGGAGGGTAACGTCGTCTGGCGGTTGGCGCGACCGGTCTGAGGCGGATTCGTGCCAGGCATCCGAGCGGCAGAGGAGCGGCGATGGCAAGCAGTAGAGAGTGGTTCGAGACGGTCGCTGAGGCGCAGCGCCGGGCGAAGAGGCGGCTTCCGAAGTCGGTGTACTCTGCACTCGTCGCCGGCTCCGAGCAGGGCGTGACCCTCGACGACAACGTGAGGGCCTTCAGCGAGCTGGGGTTCCTGCCGCACACGGCAGAGCTTCCCGGCTCCCGTGACCAGGCGACCACAGTGCTCGGCCAGCAGATCTCCTTCCCCGTGATCATCTCGCCCACCGGTGTCCAGGCGGTGAGCCCCGGCGGGGAGGTCGCCGTCGCGCGCGCCGCGGCGGCCGCGGGCACGGCGATCGGGCTGAGTTCGTTCGCCAGCAAGCCGATCGAGGAGGTCGTCGACGCCAATCCGCAGACCTTCTTCCAGATGTACTGGGTGGGGACTCGGGAGCGCATGCTGCAGCGTATGGAACGTGCCAGGCAGGCGGGAGCGCAGGCCCTGATCGTCACCCTCGACTGGTCCTTCGCGACCCGGCGCGACTGGGGCAGCCCGTCGATTCCCGAGCGGCTCGACCTGCGGGCGATGGTGAGGTTCGCCCCGGAGGGAATAGTCCGTCCCCGCTGGTTGATCGACTTCCTCCGCAACGGCGGAATCCCCGACCTCACGGTGCCCAACCTCGCGGCGCCCGGTGAGGCGGCCCCGACGTTCTTCGGCGCCTACGGCGAGTGGATGCAGACCCCGTTGCCGACGTGGTCGGACGTGGGATGGTTGCGCGAGCAGTGGGGCGGGCCCTTCGTCGTCAAGGGGATCATGCATCCCGAGGACGCCAGGCGTGCGGTCGACATCGGGGCAACGGCGCTCTCGGTCTCCAATCACGGGGGCAACAACCTCGACAGCACGCCCGCATCGATCCGGGTGCTGCCCGGCATCGTGGATGCGGTCGGTGATCAGGTCGAAGTCCTGCTCGACGGCGGGATCCGGCGTGGCAGCGATGTCGTCAAGGCCCTTGCCCTGGGCGCCCGGGCCGTCCTCATCGGGCGTGCCTATCTGTGGGGGATGGCGGCCGGGGGGGAAGCAGGTGTGCGCAATGTCCTCGACATTCTGCGCCGAGGGATCGACGAGGCCCTCCTCGGACTCGGGCGGGCCTCCATCCACGACCTCGTTCCCGACGATGTGCTCGTTCCGCGCGACTTCACCCGGCTACCGCAGAACCGCACCGCACGTCCTGCCGCGCAGGCGGAGTACAGCGACGCAGCGGATGCACTGACCGAGGGATTGCACCAGGGACTGGCGTCCGAGCGACTGTGAGGAGGAGCTCATGGGAACCGCGCGCCGGGCAGCCGTCCACACTGTCCTCGGTGCGATCCTGACCGGGTGCGGCAGCAGCGCGGCAACCACCGCGTTCAGGCCGACGACGCTGACGGTGACGCGCACCCCCGCGACCGCCAGCCGCCCATCCTCCTCGGCGACGAGCACCGACATCCGTCCGCACCGGGGCCACGTTCACCTCTACGTCGACGGCAACCTGCACTACATGGCGTACCAGCTGTCGCAGGACTTCCACTTCCCACCCGGTACCTACTCGCTGTACGCGGAGTTCGTAGCCTCGGACCACTTCCCCTTCTCCCCCAGGGTATATTCGAATCACATCATCTTCACGGTGGCCGAGTTCAGGTGGGCAGCATGTCCGCGTATCCCCAAGGAGCGCACTGATGGCCGACCACACCCGTCCCCGCGCCGTTCCGCTGATGAGCCGGCGCGACGCCATCGCCTGGCTCGGCACCGCGGGGCTCGCCATCCTCGGCGCCGGCTGCGGCAGCGGAGCGCCGGGCACGGCCGCGCCATCCGCGCGAACGAGCCGTGCGGCGGGGTCGCCGCTGCCGCAGGGCGCGGCCGCCTGCGTCCTCACTCCGGAGCTGACCGAGGGCCCCTACTACATCCCGGGCGAGGCAGTACGCGGCGACATCACCGAGGGACGGCCCGGGGTGCCGCTGCGGCTCGAGATCGGCGTGGTCGAGGCCGAGAACTGCACGCCGGTCCCTGGCGCGATGGTCGAGGTGTGGCACGCGGATGCCGGCGGCGCGTACTCGGGGTTCGGTGCGGCGTCATCCAACCGGACCTTCCTACGCGGCGTCCAGGTCACCAGCGCCGGGGGCGTCTCCCGGTTCACGACCATCTACCCCGGCTGGTACCAGGGCCGGGCTGTCCACATCCATCTCAAGGTGCGCCGCGGGGAGGGCGCGGTCCACACCGGGCAGCTGTTCTTCGAGGAGCGGATCACGGACGCCGTCCATGGGAAGCCGCCGTACAGCGGCCACGCCGGCCGCCGCACCGCCAACACCGAGGACAGCATCTTCGCGGACGGCGGTCCGGAGTCGCTGCTGCGGCTTTCACCCGACGGTAACGGCTACCTCGGCGGCATCACCATTGGCCTCCGGAGCGCGTAGGGTGGAGGTACGTCGGTGGTCCCCTCGGTCATGGACAGGAGCGAGCCGCCTTGATGGCGTGTATCAGCTCGGGGAGCACGGTGCTCTCGGTCGGGTCACTGCCGGGCTCGACGTCCGCCTCGCGGAAGATCCATGCGTCACCGCGGAGTGCGTCGCGCACGTCGTGCAGCGTGATGAGCTGTCACCCACTCCATGGTCTGCGCCTGCGCGCGACCATCGTCACCGCGACAGCCCCCAAGCCGGCCAGCACGGCACCTGCGAGAAGCCACGTCATGTGGGTCTTGCGCGTTGGGTCGGTTGGTGCTGCCGTGGCCGCGTTGGGATGCTCCGTGGGCCCGGACTGCTCGCCGGATGCTGCCCGGCCCGAGGGGGTCGGTTCGCCCGACGGCGATGCCAGCGCGACCTGCTGGACGGCAGCAGGTGCGGAGGGCCGTGCCGTCCTGACGGTCGGAGCGGGCGACGGTGATGGGTTGGGAGAAACGCTCGCACGAGGGCCGGGGCTCGGAACCGTTGGAGAGGGCGACGGTGCGGCTGGCGAAGGTGGGAGCACCATGCGTCCGATGGCAGAGCTCTGAGTGAACCACAGTGCGCCGTCCGGGCCCACGGTGACACCCAACGCCCCTCCTGACGGAAGAGGGAAGTCCGTGATGAGACCCCACGGCGTGATGCGGCCGATACCGTTGCCCTCACCAAACCAGAGGTTGCCATCGGGGGCGGCAACGATACCCGCGCCAGAGGTAGTGACAAGGGGCGCCTCGAAATGTGTCACCGTACCTTCCGGTGTGATCCGACTGACCACATCAGTTCCCGTGAACCAAGCGTTGCCGTCGGGACCTGCGGTGATAGCGCCCTCGAGGTACTGGGGGTTCGGGATGGGGACCGTGAACTCGACGAGACTCCCCGCCGGAGTCATGCGACCGATGAGCGCTGGGGCATCACCTGATGGACGCGACTCGGTGAACCATACGGCTCGGTTGGAGTAGGCGATGCTCTGCGGTGGCTCCACGGACGCGACCGAGTACTGCCTGATGGATTGGTCGGGGTGCACGGCGCCTATCCGTCCGCTTATTTCAGTGAACCACAGATTGCCATCAGAACCGTGCGTGATCTCCCAAGCCGCGTCCGAGGGCAACGGCACCTGACTGAACGTGCCACTCACCGAGATTCGTCCAAGGGAATGTGCACCCTGGGTGAACCAGAGCTGGCCGTCTGGGCCGTCTGCAATAAACAGGGGCTGCTCGGTTCCGGTCGGAAGCGAATAGGTCGTAACTGATCCTGAGGTTGTCACACGGCCGATCTTCCCATTGCGCTTATCGGCGAACCAGAGGTTGCCGTCGGGACCGGCAACGACGCTCCACGCGCCCGATGGGTTCGGCAAGGGCCATTCCGTGACGGACGGCGTATCGGCACTTGCGCGCCACTCACTCGCATGGGCCGCGAGCCCCACGGGGAGGATAACCGCGACAAGCAGCGAGGCGATACAGGCAGGGAGGCGATACCGTCGGGATGCCTCAATCACCAACTCACGATATACACAGCGGCCACCTCGGTCGCACGGGTCCTGCACCGATCCCCTGACAGGGCGGTGACGACGTTGCCACCCTCACAAGCGATGTACGCTTCAACCCAGGTGGCGACCAAGTCCTCTGGACTGGTCATCCTGCCATGGCGGGCTGGGCTTCAGCCGCGCGACAAGCGGGAAATCATGGGAGCAGGCGCTCGGTCGCGTGAATCCACGCGGGGAGCTGCTGGGTGACCGCCACCCTCGCAGCGGCGAAGGCAGCCTCGGTCTTGGCGATGCCGTAATCGTGCATGAGCGCGTGGACGAAGGTGATCAGTGCGAAGGCGGAGAAGCGCCGGCCCTGCTGCGAGCAGAAGGCTGCCACCGCCTGGGGGGTGAACTCGACCGCATGGAGGCGCCTGGTCTCCCAACTGTCCTTCGCGGCCCCGAGTGCCCGACGGCGTTCGATCTCCTCGACAGTGAACGCGGTGTCCACCCTTCCAATCAGTGCGTACTCACACAGATAGGTATTGGCGCCGAAGCTGAGCCAGGTGAGCTCCTCCTGGGTGAGCAGGATGCCCAACTCCTCCTCGAGGCCCCGGCGGGCCGTGTTGAAGTGATCGGGGGCGCCGTTCTCTCGGCTGTCCTTCGCTCGGGTGGCTCCCTCCGC
>JAQBPH010000377.1:0-4213 GCA_028287625.1 Chloroflexota bacterium
TCCAGCTTCCCGGTGGTGGTCGGGCCCACCGGCTCCGCGCCCGGCGCCTCGGGGGCGCCGATCCCGCCCACCGCCGCCAGGCGGCTGGCCGACATCCTCGGCGAGATGCACACCAGCGCCTTCAATCCCGATGCGCCGCCCACCAAGGGCAGCAGCGTGACCGGCGGCCTGTTCGTCAACTGGCGGGGCGTCTGGGACGGCAACCTCAGCACCGCCAGCGACAACACCAACGTTCAGACCACCGGGCTGAGCGACGACCAGAACGGCGCCTCGCCGCGCCACGACCCGGTCACCGACCTGATGTACCTGCGCAACCTGCGCGCCTACAGGTTCTACTACCCGAGCGACCACTCCTTCGACGCCGACGCGGCGCGCATGGAGCCGATCGTCAAGGCGGAGTTCGCCGGCTACACCTACTACCGCTCGTGGATCTACTTCCAGCTGCGCGACCTCGACCGCTTCGAGCCCGGGGCGGGCTGGGACCAGATGGCCCACACCTTCGTGAACGCCGTCCACCGGAACTTCTACAACTCCTCCGCCGGCACCGTGGTGGACAAGTCGCACGGCAACTACCGCACCGACTTCGCCGCCGAGTCGGCGGCCGCCTTCGCCGACGCCGGGGCCCGCTACAACGACCCGCAGCTCACCGCCGCCGCCCGGGCCACCACCCACCACCTGCTCGCCGACGCCCAGAACCCCACCACCCATCTCTACCCGCTGCAGATGAACTGGTCCCCGGGCGGCGACAGCGTCGGGCAGGCGCAGATCAAGATGGGCGAGCAGGCCCAGACCCTGGACGCCCTGCTCACCGTCTACGATCATCTCAGGGAGCCCCAGATCCTGGCCGCGGTGAGGGCGGCGGTCGACCAGCTCTACAGCCCCACCATGGGCCTCCACGACGCCCTGGGCGGCGGCTTCTTCTTCTCCGTGGACGCCGACGGCAAGGGCGTCCAGAGCGCCTACAAGGAGAGCCGGCAGGCCTGGATGCTGGCCACCGTCGAGCACCTCAACCGCGAGGTGGGCGGGCAGGACCAGCGCATCGCCGAGATGCAGTCGGTGGTCCTCGAGAAGCTCTGGCAGAGCGCCCTGCACGGCTACGTCTACCGCACCACCGACAGCTTCGGCGTGTACACCAACCACAGCGGTCCCAACCACACCGCGGTCGACGAGAACTTCGTCACCTCCGAGGCGATGGGCATCGCGGGGAACGTGCTGGCGCCCTAAGGGGTTTCCCCGCGTCACACGCATGTTTGGGTCAAGGGCCGTACAAACCGGGCCGCTGGGGGGCACGCGTACGCATGTTCGTGCCAGGGAGTGGGAAAACGTGCGCCTCCCGGCGTCGGACATGCGCACAACTGCGGCTCGAGGGCGCAGAATGTGCCAGGGGGGCCAGGCTGTGCACGTGCCATCGAGGTCGAACCAGGCAGCTATGCCCATCACCCGGCCGTCCTCGGGACCCCGTCGGCTCCCCCTGCGGGGCCCTGACGCCGGCTGGCGGCCGGCGCCCTCGGCCAGTGTCATCCCGCTTCCGGGCGGCCCGCAAGTTTGCACCGAAAGCGCCGTCTTACCCTCGGACGGACGAGGTGCCCACGGGTGGCGGTCCGGGCCGGGACCAGAGAGGTGGGACGGAAGGGTTCACAAATCCGTCCCCATGGTTCAAGATCACCCGCCAGGAAGGGACGGATGGACCACACAATCGCTATCGCCGGAGCTGGATACGTCGGCCTCGTGACCGGCGCCTGCCTCGCATCCTCCGATCGAAGGATCGTGATGGTCGAGGTCGACCCCGAGCGCCGTCAGACCCTCGCCGAGGGCCGGGTGCCGATCTATGAGCCGGGGCTCGAGCAACTGCTGCGCGCCGCCCTCGAGGCCGGCCACCTGCGGGTGACCGGCGACTGGGAGGAGGCCCTCTCCGTGGCCAGCATGGTGGTGGTGGCGGTGGGCACCCCGCCCCGGTCCGACGGCCGCGCCGATCTCACCGCCGTCGAGCAGGTGATCGCCACGGTGCGGGCCGGAGCCCGTCCCGGGACCGTCCTGGTGATGAAGAGCACGGTGCCTCCCGGCACCAGCGCCCGGCTGCAGCAGCAGCTCCGAGGCGAGCCCTTCACCATCCCGATCGTCTCCTGCCCCGAGTTCCTCCGCGAGGGCGCGGCCATCGCGGACGTGCGCACCGCCACCCGGGTGGTGGTGGGCGGCCAGGACCGCGAGGCCTGCGAGCGGGTCGCCGACGTCATGGGCGTGCCCGGCGCCGAGATCGTGCGCACCGACAACACCAGCGCCGAGCTGATCAAGTACGGCAGCAACTCCTTCCTCGCGCTGAAGATCTCCTTCATCAACGAGATCGCCAACGTCTGCGACCTCATGGGCGGCGACGTCGACGCGGTGGCCCACGGCATGGGCCTCGACCCCCGCATCGGGCGCTCCTTCCTCAACGCCGGCCTCGGCTTCGGCGGCTCGTGCTTCCCCAAGGACGTGCGCGCCCTCGACCAGGCGGCGGGCCGCTACGGCTACAGCTTCTGGATGCTGAAGACGGCCATCGAGGTGAACGACCAGCAGCGCATGCGCTTCGTCAGCAAGATCCGCGCCGCCGTCGAGGGTCCCCTGGAGGGGAAGAGGATCGCGATCCTCGGCCTCGCCTTCAAGCCGGGCACCGACGACATGCGCCAGGCCAGCAGCATCGACGTGGCGCTGCGGCTGATGGAGCTGGGCGCCCACGTGGTGGCCCACGACCCCGTCGCCATGGAGAAGGCGGCGCCCCACCTGCCCGGTGTCGAGCTGGCGGAGACCGCCTACGCCGCGGTGGAGGGGGCCGACTGCATCGCCCTGGTCACCGAGTGGCCCGAGTACCTCCACATGAACTGGAACAGGGTGCGTCACCTGGTCAACCGGCCGCTCATCGTCGACGGGCGCAACTGCCTCGACCGCGACGAGATGGCCGCCAGCGGCTTCACCTACCACGGCATGGGCCGGCAGCCCGGCGTGGTGCTCTGGGGCCGCCGCGCCACCGACCGCGTCCGCCTCGAGTCCGAGGGCGTGGCGTGAGCTCGGAGCGCACCGTCCTGCTCACCGGAGGAGCGGGGTTCATCGGCAGCCACGTCGCGGAGGCCCTGCTCGCGCGGGGCGACCGCGTCGTGGTCGTGGACAACTTCGACACCTTCTACGATCCGGCCATCAAGCGCCGGAACGTGGAGCGGGCGCTGGCCGATCCCCGGTACCTCCTGGTCGAGGGCGACATCCGCGACGAGCGGACGCTGGCCCGCGCCTGGGGGCACGCCCCCTTCCACGGGGTGATCCACCTGGCGGCCCGGGCCGGGGTGCGGCCCAGCATCCAGGAGCCGATGCTCTACGACGACGTCAACGTGCGCGGCACCACGATGATGCTGGAGTTCGCCAGGAGGCACCCGAGCGGGCACTTCGTGTTCGGCTCCTCCTCGTCGGTGTACGGTGCCACCTCGCCGATCCCGTTCCGCGAGTCCGAGCCGGCCGACCGCCCCTCGTCGCCGTATGCGTCGACCAAGCGGGCCAACGAGCTGGCCTGCCACGCCTACCACCACATCTACGGCATGGACATCGCCTGCCTGCGCTTCTTCACGGTCTACGGCCCGCGGCAGCGCCCGGAGATGGCGATCCACAAGTTCACGCGGCTGATCCACGCCGGCGAGGAGGTCGAGCTCTACGGGGACGGCACCTCGCGGCGCGACTACACCTTCGTCGTGGACATCGTCGGCGGCGTGCTGCGCGCCCTCGACGCCCCCCGCGGCTACCGCATCTACAACCTCGGCACCACCGCGACCACGCCGCTGCTCGGCCTGGCCGAGATGATCGCCGAGCGCGTCGGGCGGCCGCTGCGGGTGCGCCACCTGCCCGAGCAGGCGGGCGACGTCCCCATCACCTACGCTGACGTCTCGCGGGCGCGGGACGAGCTCGGCTACCGGCCCACCACCCCGATCGCCGACGGGCTGACCCGCTTCGTCGAGTGGTACCACGCCATGGCCTCGGGCCGCGGCGAGGAGGTGGCCGCCTGATGGCCGTCCAGATGACCCCGTTCGCCGCCGAGGCCGCCCTGGGGGCGGAGCCGGTCGAGTACGCCGTCGATCTCACCGTGGTCGTCCCCCTCTACAAGGAGGAGGAGAACGTCGACTACGCGGTCGAGGAGCTGCTCGCCGTCCTCGACGGCATGCCCGAGACGGCCGAGGTCATCCTCGTCGACGAC
>JAQBPH010000380.1:0-3409 GCA_028287625.1 Chloroflexota bacterium
CAGCGAGTTGGCGGCGATGCCGTCGTCCGCGAACTCCCGGGCGAAGCCGAGCGTGGTCATGCTCATGCCGAACTTCGCCAGCGTGTAGCCGAGGTGCCCCGAGTACCACTTGGGATCCAGGGTGAGCGGCGGCGAGAGGGTGAGGATGTGGGGGTTGGCCGCACGCTTCAGGTGGGGGATGCTGGTCCTGCTGAGCAGGAAGGTGCCCCGGCAGTTGATGTCCTGCATCAGGTCGTACCTCTTCATCGACAGCGACTCGGAGCCGGACAGGTCGATGGCGCTGGCGTTGTTCAGGACGATGTCGATGCCGCCGAAGCGGTCCACCGTCCGGGCGACGGCAGCGGCGACGCTCTCGTCGTCGCGGACGTCGCCGGCGATCGCCAGCGCGGTGCCGCCGGTCGCCTCGATCTCCGCCGCCGCGGTGTGGATGGTGCCCTCGAGCCTGGGATGCGGCTCGGTGGTCTTGGCGATGATCGCCACGTTGGCGCCGTCACGGGCGGCGCGCACGGCGATCGCCAGGCCGATGCCGCGGCTGCCGCCGGACATGAGGATGGTCTTGCCGGCGAGCGGCGCGGCATCCGCGGACATGGTCTCCCCCTGTCTCGAGCCCCTGGGCTCCGGGTCAGCTGTTGGGCGGGACGGGGAACGTCCCCATCTGCGCCAGGGTGGCGGCGCTGTAGAGCAGGTAGGTGAAGATCCCCAGCACCAGCGTGCCCGCGGTGGTGGCGGCGAGGGCGACGCCGCCGGCCACGGTGGTGCGGGCCCAGTCGTAGCCGGCCTCGCCCTCCCGCGGACGCGAGTACATCAGGAGGCCGACCTTCAGGTAGTAGAAGACCGACACGGCGCTGGTGGCGATGCCCCAGAGGGCGAGCGCGATCTGGCCGTGCTGGATGGCGGCGCTGAAGACGAAGAACTTGCCGAAGAAGCCCGCGGTGGGCGGGAAGCCTCCGAGCGAGAAGAGGAACAGCCCCATCGCCGCGGCCACGTACGGGCGCCGGAAGGCGAGCCCGCGGATCGAGTCGTAGCTGTCGAGGTCCTCTCCCCTGCCCGCCATCATGGTGATCACCGCGAAGGCGCCGATGTTCATGGCGGCGTAGGCGGCGAGGTAGTAGAGCGAGCCCACCGTCGCCTGGGGGGACTGCACGGCGACGCCGATGAGCATGTAGCCGGCCTGGGCGACGCCCGAGTAGGCGAGCATCCGCTTCACGCTGGTCTGGCCGAGGGCGGCGAGGTTGCCGATGACCATGGAGACGATGGCCACGAAGGCGACGATGCCGTTCCACTTGAGGTAGGTGCCCTCGAACGTCGAGCTGAAGACCCGGATCAGCGCGGCGAAGGCGGCCACCTTGGTGGTCACGCTCATGAACGTGGTGACCGAGGTCGGCGCCCCCTGGTAGACGTCCGGCGTCCAGGTGTGGAAGGGCGCGGCGCTGATCTTGAAGGCGAAGCCGACGAACATCAGCCCGATGCCGATGAGCAGGAGCGAGTCGGTGCCGTGGAGGGCGTCGAGCGACGCGCGGATGCCGGTCAGGGTGGTGTGCCCGGTCTCCCCGTAGACCAGCGCCATGCCGTACAGGAGGAAGCCGGAGGCGAAGCCGCCGAGCATCAGGTACTTGAGCGCCGACTCCTGGGAGCGCTCCTCGGTGTGGGCGAAGCCGCAGAGGATGTAGAGCGAGACCGAGAGCAGCTCGATGCCGAGGAAGATCACCACCAGGCTGGAGGCGGCGGCGAGCAGCATCATCCCCACGGTGGCGGCGAGGATGAGCGCGTAGTACTCGCCGTAGTGCAGGCCGCGCCGGTTGAGGTAGCCGGGGCTGATCAGCACCACCACCAGCGCGCTGGCCAGGATGATGCCGTCGACGAAGAGGCCGAAGCGGTCGTAGGCGTAGCTTCCGTAGTAGGCGAGCCCGTGGTGGGCGGTGTCGAACCAGCCCAGGATCACCGCGCCGAGGGTGGCGGCCAGGAAGACCGCGGCGAGCACCGCCAGCGCGGTGCGCGCCGAGGGCGGGGTGACCAGGTCCAGGAGCAGCAGCAGCACGAAGCCGGCGCTGAGGATGAGCACCGGCAGCAGCCGGACCAGGTCGTCGGCCGGCGGCAGGGCGGGCATGCTGATGGTGGCGAGGAGGGCGTGGGTCATGGGGTGCTCAGGGTCGAGAGCGACGGCGGGGGCACCGACGCGCGGATGACGTACTGGGCGGCGCTGCTCCTCGAGATGTCGCCGATGGGCCTGGGGTAGACGCCGATGAGCACCATCAGCGCCGCCACCGGCAGCAGCACCATCCGCTCGGCGGCGCCGATGTCGCGCACCGTCTCGGCGGCGGGCGAGAGCGGCTCGTGCATCAGCCCCTGGTGGAGCCGGAGCATGTACCAGCAGGCGAGCACCACCCCCACCCCGGCGAGCACCGCGAGCAGCGGGCTGGCCTGGAAGGCGCCGAGCATGATCGTGAACTCGCCCACGAAGCTGTTCATCCCGGGCATCCCCAGGCCGGCCAGGGTGATGACCAGGAAGAGCGCGTAGAGCCAGGGCATGCGCCGCTCCAGCCCGGAGATGGCGTGGCGGTCGCGGGTGCCGGTGCGCGCCTCGATGTAGCCGACCACCAGGAAGAGGGCGGCGATGATGATGCCGTGGTTGACCATCTGGATGATGGCGCCATTGACGCCGTTGAGGTTGAGCGCAAAGATCCCGAGCGCGATGAAGCCGAGGTGGCTGATGCTCGAGTAGGCGACGATGCGCTTGATGTCGCTCTGGGCGAGGGCGAGCATCGCGCCGTAGATGATGCTGAGGATGGCCACGCCCTCGAGGATCCACTGGAAGTCGTGCACCGGGCCGGGGAAGAGGGTGAGCCCGTAGCGGATGAAGCCGAAGGCGCCGAGCTTGCTGACGATGCCGGCGAAGAACGTCAGCGTCGCCGGCGGGCAGTTCGCGTAGGAGTCGGGCAGCCAGGTGTGGAAGGGCACCAGCGGCACCTTGATCGCGAAGGCCAGGGCGAAGGCGACGAAGGCGAACTGCTGTGGGGTGAGCAGCTGGAGGCCGAGGAAGGTCACCGGCTGCTGGGCGGGGCCGGGGTCGAGCATCAGCAGCTGCAGGTCGAAGCTCGGATGCCCCACCACCGAGGCCTGGGAGTGGACGTACAGCTAGATGATCGCCAGCAGCATCAGCAGGCTGCCGGCGACGGTGTAGCCGATGAACTTCAGCGTCGCCCGCCCCCGGTCGCGGTCGCCGTAGCTGGCGAGCAGGAAGTAGAGGGGGACGAGCATGCCCTCCCAGAAGAAGTAGAAGAGCAGCATGTCGACGCTGAGCAGCACCCCGATGGTGGCCGCCTGGGTGACCAGCAGCAGGCCGCAGTAGAACTTCAGCCGCTCGGTGGTCCGCGACGAGATCGCCACGGCGCCGAGCAGGAAGACACCG
>JAQBPH010000358.1:0-3517 GCA_028287625.1 Chloroflexota bacterium
CGCCAGCCGGCGAGGTAGCAGTTGGTCGCCGAGCGGTTCTGGCCGAGGGCGAGGCAGCGGTCGCCGCTGTCGAGCGCCAGGTCGGAGGTCTCGCGGCCGGGCAGCTCGGCGGCGAGACGCTGCAGCAGCGCGGCCGCCTCGGCGCCACGCTTGCGGCGCAGCTGCTCCTCCACCAGGTCGCGGGCGGTGACGACGTCGACGACGCGCTCGGGCATGGCGGCTCTGCCCCGCCGGCGCTTGCGCTCCGGCTCGGCGAGGGCGGCGGCGATCGAGGCGGCCTCCTGGGCGGCCTGCACCGCCTCCTCCCGCCGCTTCTGCGCCATCCGCTCGGTGAGCTTCTGCTGCCGCGGCGACTGGCGCACGCTCCAGCCGCCGCCGGGACCGGCGGGCGGGGGCATCACGGGCAGTGCGTCGGCTGCCGAGGTCGGGATCACCGGCGGCGCCGGCGGCGGGGTGGGCAGGTTCCAGCGCGACGCCCCCGGCGGGGCGGGAGCCGGGGCCGGAGCCGGGGCGGTGGGGTGGGCGATCGCCTCGCCGACCATGGCGGGATCGGTGAGGTGGAAGCCGTCGCGCGGCGCGATCGGGTAGAGACGGGGAGCGGTGGGCAGCGCGATCACCGGCGCCGGCGGCGCCGGTGGCGCCGGGGGGGCGTGGAAGGTGGGGAGAGCCGCGGGAGGCGGCGCCTCCGGGCGGGCCGCGGCGGCGGGCACGGGCGGCGCGTCCCTGCGGAAGGTCGGCGGCACGCGCATGGCCTCGGGGTCGAGCAGGCCCGGGGGCGGCAGCGCCTCCATCAGGCGCAGGCGAAGCAGCACCGCCCGGGCGGCCGCCTCCTCGGCGTCCTCGATGTCGCGGAGCATGGCGCCGGCGAGCGCCTCCGCCTCGGCCCACACCCGCGCGGCCTCGGCCTCGGCGGCACGCCGGGCCTCCGCCTCCGCGGCGGCCCTGGCCTCGGCGACCACGGCGGCGTAGGCCTGGGCGGCGGCCGCGGCGGCGGCGGCGGCGGAGGGCGGCTCCGGGGCCACGCCGCCGACCTCCAACCCCTGGGCCATCGCCTCCTCGAGCAGGGAGCGCAGCGCGCCGACCTCCTCGGTGGCGGCGTCGGCGAGGTCGACCAGGCGGCCCGCCTCGGCCTCCCTCCAGGTGTGCTCGCGACCGGGCTCGCTGCCGGAGCGGGCGGCGGCGCGCGCCGCCTCGGCGGTGACGGTGTCGTCGGACCCGACCGCGTCGCCGAGGTCGAGGTTCAGAGCCGGGTCGCCGCCGGCGCGCTGGGCCGCCTCCACCTCCTCCACGCCGATCAGCACTTGCCCCCAGCGCGCCGGGCGGGCGGGCTCGAGGGGGGCCGCCGGTGCGGACGGCACCGATGTTGCGGGAGCGGCGTCGAGGGCGAGGAGGAACTCGTAGATGGAGCGGCGCAGCCGCTTGCTGAGCGTCCGGGCCAGCTCGGCGGAGCCCGCCTCGAGGGCGAGGTGGGCCGCCTCCTCGGCGACGCCCAGCAGGGACGGCTCGTCGAGGGTGCCGCGCTGCTCGAGCGCGATCAGCCGGCCGTCGAGCAGCGAGCGCAGCCCCGGCAGCTCGGCGGAGGGGCCGAGGGCCGCGATGCCCTCACCCCAGGCTCGTCGCAGCGCCGCGGCGCTGACCGAGGGGTGCTGTGCAGGTTGGGAGGAGCCACCCGAATGATCCACATGAGCAATTCTCCCGGCCAGCGGTGAAGCCGCCTGCGTCGACCCGTGACGAACCCGTGACAGGAGCGACGGGACCCGCTACGCGCGCATTCGCTCGATGACCGCGTCGGCGACCTCGGAGGTGCCCACCGCGGTGGGGTCGTCGCGGTCCGGCTTCATGTCGTAGGTGACCCGGCGGCCCTCGGCGATCACCTCGGAGATGGCCGTCTCCAGCCGGTCGGCGGCCTCCGGCTCCCCGATGTGCCGGAGCATCATCACCCCGCTCAGCATCATCGCCATGGGGTTGGTACGGTTCAGCCCCGCATACTTGGGCGCGCTGCCGTGGGTGGCCTCGAAGAGGGCGATCTCGTCCCCCATGTTGCCCCCCGGCGCAAGCCCCAGGCCGCCCACCAGGCCGGCGCAGAGGTCGGAGAGGATGTCGCCGTAGAGGTTGGGCATCACCATGACGTCGTAGAGCTCGGGCTTCTGCACCAGCTGCATCGCCATGTTGTCGACGATCCGGTCCTCGAACTCGATGTCCGGATACTCCTGGGCGACCGCCTCGGCGACGCGCAGCCACAGCCCGTCGGTGTGCTTCATGATGTTGGCCTTGTGCACCGCGGTCACCTTCGACCGCCCCTGCTGGCGGGCCCAGCGGAAGGCGAAGTGGAAGACCCGCTCGGTGCCGTACACGCTGATCGGCTTGATGCTGACCCCGCTGTCACGGCGGATGTGGCGACCGGAGAGCTCGCCGATGGTGTCGATCAGGCGCAGCGCCTCCTCGCTGCCCTCGGCGAACTCGATGCCCGCGTAGAGGTCCTCGGTGTTCTCGCGGACGATGATCAGGTCGATCTCCGAGTAGCGCGAGCGCACCCCCGGGTACCACTTGCAGGGACGCACCAGCGCGTAGAGGTCGAGCTCCTTGCGCAGCGCAACGTTGACGCTGCGGATGCCCTTGCCCACCGGGGTGGTGAGCGGCCCCTTGATCGCCACCCGGTTGCGACGGATCGACTCGAGCACGTGGTCGGGCATCGGCTGCCCGTACTGCTCGACCACCCCGAGCCCGGCGTCGTGCACCTCCCACTCGATGTCCGCCCCGGCGGCGTCGATGGCCCGCCGCGCCGCCTCGCTGACCTCCGGGCCGACGCCGTCGCCGGGGATCAGCGTGATCGTGTGCCGCGGCATGCGCGCATCCTCCAGGAACAACCCTGTCCGCGGCGGGGCGCCGCCGCGACCAGCCGCCCAGTCTGCCAGAACATGGCGCGGCTACGATCGGGACCGTGTGGAGCGACCCCCTCCCCTCCTGGTACGCCGCCCACGGCCGCCACCACCTGCCCTGGCGGCGGACCCGCGACCCCTGGGCGGTGCTGCTCAGCGAGGTGATGCTGCAGCAGACCTCGGTGGGCCGGGTGCTGCAGCGCTGGGGCCCGCTGCTGGCGCGCTGGCCCGACCCCGCAAGCCTCGCCGCGAGCCCGCTCGACGAGCTGCTGCGCGCCTGGGACGGGCTCGGCTACCCCCGCCGCGCCCGCGCCCTCCACCTCGCCGCCGAGCGCCTCGCCGCCGCAGGCTGGCCGGCGGACGAGGCGGGGCTGCGCGAGCTGCCGGGGGTGGGCGCGTACACCGCCCGGGCGCTGCTCGCCCTCTGCCTCGACGGCGACACGCCACCGCCCCGCGACGTCAACCTGGGCCGGGTGGCGGCCCGCGCCGGGCTCGGGGTCGAGCCCCACCAGGCGGCGCCGGCGCGGCTCGACGAGGAGCTGCGCCGCTCGCGCCCGGCGGGGATGAGCGTGCGCGACCACACCCTGGCCCTCTTCGACCTCGGCGCCACCGTCTGCCGCGCCCGTGTCCCCCGCTGC
>JAQBPH010000395.1:0-2524 GCA_028287625.1 Chloroflexota bacterium
CGCACGGCGCGGCCGTGGCGGCAGCCCGCGCAGAGGCCGGGAGAGGGGTTCGGCACCCTGGGATCATCCGCCCCGGCGGCCCCGGCGCGCAGACTGCCGCGGATGCCCCACCTCGACGCCGCCACCGCCGCCATCCTCGCCGGCGGCGCGCTCGTCGCCGGGGTGGCGAACGCGGTCGCTGGGGGCGGCTCGCTGATCTCCTTCCCGGCGCTGCTCTGGGCCGGCTACGCGCCGGTGGTGGCGAACGTGACCAACACCGTCGCCCTCCTCCCCGGCTATGCCGGGGGCACCGTCGGCTACCGGCCCGAGCTGGCCGGGCAGGCGGCGCGGGCGTGGCGGCTGGTGGCGGTCAGCACCGTCGGGGCGGTGCTGGGCTCGCTGCTGCTGCTCGCCGGTCCGGAGGCGCTGTTCTCCCGGCTGGTGCCCTGGCTGATCCTCTTCTCCTGCGTGGTCCTCGCCGCCCAGCCGGCGATCGCCCGGTGGATGCGCGCCCGCAGCGGCGCCGGCCGCGGTGACGCCTCCCCGCTCCTGCTGGGCGCCCAGCTGATCGGCGGCGTCTACGGCGCCTACTTCGGCGCCGGCCTCGGGGTGCTGATGCTCGCCGTGCTCGGAGTATTCGTCGAGGACGGCCTGCAGCGGCTGAACGCGCTGAAGGGGCTGCTCTCTCTGACCATCAACCTGGTGGCCACGGTCTGCTTCGTGGTGGCGGGGAGGGTGGCCTGGGAGGCGGTCGCGATCATGGCGGTGGCGAGCCTGCTGGGCGGCCGGATGGGAGTGACCGTGGCGCGCCGGCTCGACGACCGGCTGCTCCGGGCGCTGGTGATCGGTTTCGGGGTCGCGGTCGCGATCCGCCTGCTCCTCTGACCAGGGTCAGGAGGGGCCGCCGAAGGCGGGGGGAAGGGGCAGGGTGAGCGCCCGCCGCAGCAGCTCGGCGTAGCGCTCGCGGCCGACCTCCACCGCCCCCAGGCTGGCGAGGTGGTCGGTGCGCCACTGGACGTCGAGCAGCCGTCCCGCCCGCGCCGCCGCCTCGGGGCCGCCCTCCGCGGCGCCGAGCAGCTCGACGAGGCGGAGCAGCGCCACCTTGGAGGCGTCGGTGGCACGGTGGAACATCGACTCGCCGGCGAACAGCCCGCCGATGGCGACCCCGTAGAGCCCGCCCTCGAGCTCGCCGGTCTCCGCCGACCAGGCCTCGACCGAGTGGGCCCAGCCGAGGCGGTGGAGGCGGACATAGGCGACCCGGATGTCCAGGTCGATCCAGGCGCCGGGACGCCGGGGGTCGGCGCAGGCCTCGACGACCTGCTCGAAGGCGGTGTCCACCCGCACCTCGAAGCGGTGCGCCGAGCGCCGCAGCCGGCGGCTGGCATGGAGCCCGTCGAGGGGAAGCACGGCCCGCGGCTGCGGCGACCACCAGGCCAGCTTCCGCCGCCGCAGCGGCATCGGGAAGATGCCCTGGCGGTAGGCGGCGAGGATGGTGCCGGGCTCGAGGTCGCCACCGAGCCCGACCACCTCGCCCCCGCCGGCGTGGGAGGGATCGGGAAAGGTCCACTGCGACGGCGCGGGCTCGACCGGCATGGGGCAGCAGTCTGCCTCGGCGCAACCTCGACCGGGGGGAGGCTCCTCCTCCCCCGCTCAGCCCAGGGCATCGCGCACTTCCGCCGCCACTCGCCGGCGGGGCGCGGCTGTGCGCTCCCTACCGGGCGGCCATCAGCGATGATTCGAGCCGTGATTCTGCCGGCGGGTTACACCGTGCTCGGGGTCCTCGACGATGGACCGTCGGGCCCGGTGACGGTGGCGCGGCCCCCGCGTGGCGGAGACCCGGTGGCGGTGGTGCTCCTCCCCCACCCCGTCGACCCGTCGCTGATCGAGCGCCTCGGCCCGCTGCGCAGCCTGCGCAACCGCAACCTCGCCGCCCTGGTCGACTGGCTGGAGACCGAGGAGGGTGTCCTGATCGTCGGCGAGCTGGTCGACGGGGTGCCGCTGCGCGCGCTGCTCGACAGCACCGGGCTGCTCCCCGTCGAGGCGGCGCTGGTGGTGCTCCGCGACTCGCTGCTCGCCGCCGCCGCCGCCAACGAGGCCGGCCTGCCCCGCGGCGACCAGCGCCCGGAGACGGTGCTGCTCACCCGCCGCGGCGAGGCGCGGCTGCTCGAGGTGGGCCTCACCACCGTGGCGACCGCCCCCTACCTCGCCCCCGAGGTGTGGCAGGGGGGCCCGGCCACGCCCGCCTCCGACGTGTACGCGGCCACCGCCCTGCTCGTGGAGTGCCTCGGCGGCGGCCCCCCCTACGGCGGCGGCGACGACCTGGGCGAGCTCCGCGACCGCCACCTGCGCGCTGCCATCCCGGTCGAGCGCGTGCCCGGGGCGCTCCGCGGGCTGGTCCGCCACGGCCTCGACAAGGACCCGCACGAGCGCTGCGCCGAGGCCCGGCTGCTGCTCCTCGAGCTCGCCGCGGTCGCCGGCGGCGCGCTCGGGCCGGGCTGGGAGCGGCGCGGCCGCGAGCAGCTCGCCGCCGCGGTGCGCCCGCTGG
>JAQBPH010000402.1:0-7176 GCA_028287625.1 Chloroflexota bacterium
CCCCGGGGGTCACGGCGCCCCCTGCCGCAGGCGCAGGGCGAGCACCGGGCAGGCGGCCGCCGCTCGGCGCGCGTGCCCGACCAGGTGCGCGGGCACCGGCCCCGGCCGGACCATGGGGTAGCCCCACTCGTCGAGCCGGATCAGCTCGGGGAGCAGCTCGGCGCAGAGGCCGTGGCCGTCGCAGCGGATGCGGTCGACCTGGAGCGTGGGACCCTCCATCAGGCGGCCTCCCGTGCGCCGGCGGAGCAGGAGCCCCGCCGGTGGTGCTGGATGAACTCCTCCTCGAAGACCCGCAGCGCGGAGAGCAGGAGGCCGGACGCCCCGTCGGGGTGGTGACAGGCGCCGCGGCCGCGCAGCTCGCCCGACCAGCGCCTCATGCGCTCCAGGTCGTCGGCCCCGGCGGTGGAGGCGGCGACGCGATGCACCGCGCCGGCGATGGCGCGCAGCCCGAAGACGCAGGGGCCGCACTGGCGGGCGCTCTGCTCGGCGAGGTAGGCCATGATCCGGGCGGTCTCGACCACCCCGCAGCGGTGCTCGGGCAGCACCGCGACCACGCCGCAGCCGAGCGAGTATCCGCGGTCGCGCAGGGTGGCCGCGTCGAGGTGCAGCCCCCAGGCCGCCTCCGCCGTCACCCAGCCGCCGAAGTAGCCGCCGAGCAGGACCGCGCGCGAGGGCGCGGTGAGGCCGCCGCCGGCGCTCACCGCCTCGCCGAGGGTGGTTCCCTGGGCGACCTCGACCACCCCGGGTGCGCCCACCGCCCCGCTCAGCGTCAGCAGGGCGGTGCCCGCAGCCTCTCCCCGACCCAGGTCGCGGAACCACCGGTCGCCGCGGCGGTCGATCATCGCCGCGTGGGCCAGGCTCTCGACGTTCTGGACCAGCGTGGGCCGGCCGCCGACGCCGCGCTCGTAGGGTCGCGGCGGCAGCGAGGTGGGCAGGGCGACGCCGTCGTTGACGAAGTGGACGGCGGCGGTCTCCTCCCCGGAGACGTAGCGCGGGGGGGCGCCGACGATGCGGGTGCTCCGCCGCTCGGGCTCGGGTCGCTCGGCGAGGGCGCGGCGGAGGGCGGTGGCGGCGGCGGCGTGCTCGGCGCCCACGTAGAGCACCACCTCGCCGGCGCCGGTGGCGCGGGCCGCGAGGACGGCGCCGTCCAGCACCAGGTGGGGTCGCGCCGCCATGAGCACCCGGTCCTTGGCGCTGAGGGGCTCGCCCTCGGCGCCGTTGACCAGCACCACCGGGCGGGCGCCGCGCCGTTCCGCCACCGCACGCCACTTGCGGCCCACCGGGAAGGCGGCGCCGCCGCGACCGCGGAGGTCGCTGCGGTCGAGGACGTCGATGAGCTCGGAGCCGGTGGAGGGCAGCGGGCCCAGCCGGGAGAGGTGGCCGGCGGCGGCCTCCATGCCGGCGCGGGGATCGGGGCCGGAGAGCAGGCTGGGGCCGGTCATCGCCCCGCGCCGGAGGGGGCTCGGCGCAGCGCGACCCGCTTCTCGCCGGCGAGCGGATCGCCGGGCGAGAGCAGCCGGTAGGCGGCGGTGGAGAGCACGCCGGCGACACAGAGGACGGTGACCCCGGACATCCACAGCGACCCCGCGTCGGTGCCGGTGCCGAGGCCGTGGAGCACCGCGACCGGCCAGCAGGCGTACGCCAGCCCGTGGATCGCCCGCCAGGCGCGCCGGCCGACGACGGAGCGCAGCAGGCTGGTGGCGGCGATGGCGAGCATCAGATCGAGGGCGATCGTCCCCAGTCCCAGCCAGACGGTGCGGTACGGGGACCCGAACGGCACCGTCGCAGCGGTGATGCCCAGGTGGGTGTAGGGGTCGACCACCGCGGTGACGATGTGGAGGCAGAGGAAGACCAGCGCCATCAGCGACAGGTCGCGGTGCAGCGCGGCGGTGAGGAACCGCGGCCAGCGCCGGCCGCCGGCCCGGGCGCGGGTCAGCATGCCGAGGGCCATGACGCCGCTCAGCAGCACCATGCTGACCACGCCCGCCCCGCGGGTCGTGTACCAGAGCAGCGTGCTGTTCACCGGCGTCTCCCGTCGTGATCTGTCTCGGACGCCTTCCACGATGGGGCCGGTTCCTCCAGCGATCCTGGGTGATTGCTGGGAGAACGCTGAGAGTCGCGCGGCGCCGGCCCGCCGCGCGGACTGACCCGGCTGACGCGGGTCTGGGCGGTCTGCACCATTCCGCACCCGCAATGGTTGGTTGCGGGCGCCGTAGCCGTCCGTCGAGGCAGGGCGTAGCCTGATGCCGTCCATCATTGAGGGGGGGAAGAGCCATGCGCTTGATCACGCGCGTCCCGGTGCCGTCACCCGTGCGTGCGGGGCGGTGATCGCGCCGCTGACCGTCGAGGCGACGCCGTATCCGTTCCTTCTCGACCCGGAGTCGACCGCGCTGCTCATCATCGACATGCAGCGCGACTTCCTGGAGCCCGGCGGATTCGGCGCCGCTCTCGGCAACGACGTGAGCCTGCTCCAGGCGGTGGTGCCGCCGCTCCGCCGGGTGCTGAGCGCGGCGCGGGCGGCCGGCCTGCCGGTGATCCACACCCGCGAGGGCCACCGCCCCGACCTCAGCGACTGCCCGCCGAGCAAGCTGGCGCGCGGCAATCTCCCCAGGGGGATCGGCAGCCTCGGACCCAAGGGCCGGATCATGGTGCGGGGAGAGTACGGGCACGACATCATCGACGAGCTCGCCCCCCTCGAGGGTGAGGTGGTCCTCGACAAGCCGGGCAAGGGCTCCTTCCACGCCACCGACCTGGAGCTGATGCTGCGCAACCGCGGCATCGACAGCCTGGTGGTCACCGGGGTCACCACCGAGGTCTGCGTCCACACCACGGTGCGCGAGGCCAACGACCGCGGCTTCGAGTGCCTGGTGCTCGAGGACTGCGTGGGCTCCTACTTCCCCGAGTTCCACGAGGTGGGGCTGAGGATGATCGCGGCACAGGGCGGCATCTTCGGCTGGGTCACCTCGTCGCCGGTCCTGCTCACCGCCCTCGCCGCCCTGGAAGGAGAAGCATGACCACCACGGCAGCGCCTCCCGATCAGACCCCGGCGCCCCCGGTGCAGGTGCCGATCTGGACTCCGGGTGACCTCAACGCCTTCTTCGGACTGGGCATCAACCTGCTCGTCAACGTGCTGGTGCTGGGCTCGCTCGCGGCCGGGGTGGTCCACATCAGCGGTCACGACGTGAACGGCGTGATCCTTCCCGCGCTCGGCATCGAGCTGCTCATCGGCAACCTCTTCTACTTCACGCTCGCCCGCCGGCTGGCGCGCCGTGAGGGCCGCACCGACGTCACCGCCATGCCCTATGGGCCCAGCGTGCCGCACATGTTCATCGTGACCCTGGTGATCATGCTGCCCGTCTACCTGCGCACGCACGACCCGGTCCTCGCCTGGCAGGCGGGCATCGCCTGGGCCTTCATCATCGGCGTGATCATCCTGATCGGCGCCTTCGTCGGCCCCACGGTGCGACGCCTCACCCCGCGCGCGGCGATGCTGGGGACGCTGGCCGGCATCTCCGTGTCGTTCATCTCCATGCGCCCGGCGGCGCAGATGTGGACGGCGCTCTGGATCGCCCTGCCCACCTTCGCGGTGATCCTCATCGGCTTCCTCTCCGGAGTGCGCCTCCCGCGCAACTTCCCGGTGGGCCTGGCCGCGCTGCTGCTCGGCACCGCGATCGCCTGGGTGGGCGGGTACATGTCGCTGCCGGCGGTCGGCGACTCGCTGCACCAGATCGCCCTCTCCATCCCCGGCCTCGACCCCGGCCGGCTGATTCGCGGCCTGCAGGGCATCTCCCCGCTGCTCGCCACCGCCATCCCGCTCGGCATCTACAACTTCACCGAGGCGATGAGCAACGTCGAGAGCGCCGCCGCCGCCGGCGACAACTACAACCTGCGCAGCGTGCTGCTCGCGGACGGCACCGGAGCGGTGGTGGGCTCCTGCCTGGGCAGCCCCTTCCCTCCCGCCGTCTACATCGGCCATCCGGGCTGGAAGGCCGCGGGCGGCCGCGCCGGCTACTCACTGGCCACCGGCATCAGCGTCTTCCTGCTCTGCTCGCTCGGGCTCTTCCCGCTGCTCGGCGCGCTGCTCCCGATTCCCGCGATCGTCCCGGTGCTGCTCTACATCGGCCTGGTGATCGGCGCCCAGGCGTTCCGCGCCGTCCCGCGCGCGCACGCGGCGGGGGTGGTGCTCGCGATGATCCCCAACATCGCGGCATGGGCCCAGGGGCTGGTCGCCGGCGCACTGTCCGCCGCCGGCACCAGCGCCGACAAGGTGGGCGAGACCGCGCTCGCCAACGCCGGCATCATCAACTCCGGGCTGCTCTCGCTGGGTGAGGGCGCGGTGCTCGCCGGCATGGTGCTGGGCGCGATCGCGGTGCTGCTCATCGACCGCCGCTTCGTGCTCGCCGCGGTCTACTGCTTCGTCGGCGCGGCGCTGTCGACGGTGGGGCTGATCCACGGCGGGCAGGTGGGATTCTGGGTGTCGCCGAGCATCGCCCTCGGGTACGCGCTCACCGGCGTGGTGTGCCTCGGCTTCAGCCTGCTCGGGGTCCCCGTGCGTGAGGCCGACCCCACCGACTCCAACGACGTCGCCGGTGTCGACGAGGCGCCCGCGCCGGCACTGCGGCGGCCGTCGATGCCCCGGCTCCGCCGCCGCCCCGCCGAGGCGGCGCTGGCCGGCGAGAGCGTGGCCGTCGCCGCGCCCCTGGAGGAGGCGACGCCGTGACCGGTGTGGCGGCCGACCCCTACACCTGGCCCTATGACGGCGACGTCGACCCGGCACGCACCGCGCTGGTCTGCATCGACTGGCAGACCGACTTCTGCGGCGAGGGCGGCTACGTGGACACCATGGGCTACGACCTCGCGCTGACCCGCGCGCCGCTGCAGCCGACCATGCGCGTGCTGGCGGCGGCGCGCAGCCACGGGATGATGGTGATCCACACCCGAGAGGGTCACCAGCCCGACCTCTCCGACCTCCCGGCCAACAAGCGCTGGCGCTCCGGGCGCATCGGCGCGGAGATCGGCACCGAGGGACCCTGCGGCCGCATCCTGGTGCGCGGCGAGCCGGGCTGGGAGATCGTCCCGGAGGTCGCCCCCCTGCCCGGCGAGGTGGTCATCGACAAGCCGGGCAAGGGCGCCTTCTACGCCACCTCGCTCGACCTGGTGCTGCGCGTGGCCGGGATCACCCACCTGCTGCTCACCGGCATCACCACCGACGTCTGCGTGCACACCACCATGCGCGAGGCGAACGACCGTGGCTACGAGTGCCTGATCCTCTCGGACTGCACCGGGGCGACCGACCCCGACAACCACCGGGCGGCGCTGCGGATGGTGACCATGCAGGGCGGGGTCTTCGGCGCCGTGGCCACGTCCGGCGCGCTGCTGGCCGCGCTGTGAGCGCCACTGCCCGCGCCCTGCAGGACGAGCGCGTGGTCGCCGAGGTTCGTGCCCAGTTCGACGCCTACGAGACCGCCCTGCTCGCCAACGATGTCGAGGCGCTCGACGGGTTCTTCTGGTCGAGTGGCCAGGCGATCCGGTACGGCATCGCCGAGACCCTCTACGGCGCCGAGGAGATCGCCGCCTACCGCCGCGGCGTCCTCCGCGGTGCGTGGGAGCGGGCGCTGACGCGGGTGGAGATCCGCACCTTCGGCAACGACGTCGCAGTGGTCGCGGCGGAATGGTCCTGGGACGAGCAGTCCGGCCGGCAGACGCAGACATGGGTGCGGCTGCCCGAGGGCTGGCGAGTGGTCTGTGGGCACGTCTCTCTGGTGCCGTGAACAGCGGGTAACCCTCGACGCGCATAATGGCGGCCATCGCATGCACATGCACCTTTCCGATCACGCTGCGATGACGACAGACGCTGCGCGCCCGTCCCAGCACCACCCGGAGGCTGTCCCATGGCCAGAGCCCGTCAGTCGTCAGCGGCGCCGGCGCGCCGGAGGCGTGCCGCCGGATCGGACACCCTGCGCACCGCGGCCGACGACTTCCTGTCGCGGTTCGGCGGGCTCGTCGAGGAGATCGTCTCCCTCCGCGAGGCGCTCGAGCAGGCACAGCAGGACAACCTCCGGCTCCGTGCCGAGCTCGCCGAGGGCATCGACCTCCTCCGTGACGCGCGTGCGCTCGTGGTGCGCGCCGAGGCGCCCCCGCGCAGGCGCGGTCGGGGCGGGACCCGGCCGGCGGCCCCCGCTCCGAGCCGTGGCCGCTCCCGCGTCGCAGCCGTCCCGGCACGCGCGGAACGGTCACGCACCCGTCCCGCCAACGGCCGGGTGACCCCGGCGGCCGTGACCGCCGACGTGGTGCGCGCGGTCATCGGCAGGATGGGCAGCGCCACCGCGGGCGAGATCGCCGAGCAGATCACCAATGCGGGCACGCCGGTCTCGGGACGGGCCATCCGTCACATCGCCAAGGTGGCGGGGGCGGTGGCGCGACCCGGTGAGGCCGGGCGCATGGTGTACACGCTGAGCTGACCTCGGGCCGGCCGCGCGGCTGTGACGATCCTGCCGCGCGGCCGGGGCGGGCGGAGGGCGTCGGTACAGTGGTCACATGGGCGCCTCCCTCTCTCCGACCACCGAGCAGGAGGCTCGGGCCCAGCGGCTGCTGATCGACCTGGTCACGCGCACCGGGCTGGGCCGCGGGGCCTCGCAGCTGCGGGTCGACGACGTGCGCATCGTCAAGGGCAGGACCACGGCGCTGATCGCGGTGGCCGTCTATCACGAGGTCGGCAGCCGCCGGCGGCACTCGATCGCGGTCGGGGCCGACCCCGGCACCGACGCCTGGGACCAGCTGAGCGACGCGGAGGTCACCGCCCTGCTGGCCCGCGACGCCGCCGCCTTCCTCGACGGCCACCACTGGCAGCGGCTGATCGGCCTCGGCCTACGCGCCGCCGCCGCCCTCGGCGCTCTCGCGACCGTCGCCGCGGTGCTGTTCGGCAGCCGGCGGGGAGTCGCCGTCCCGCTGCTGGGCTTCTCCGTCCTCGCCGCCACCCAGCTGATCACGGCGGCGCTGAGCCGCGGGCTCGATCTCCAGGCCGACCGGCGCAGCGTGGTCATCACCGGCGACGCCGCCGCGCTGGCGAGCTGCTACCGGCGCCAGGCCGCGACCGGCCCCGGGGCCTCCGACGGTGTCGCGACCCGGGTGATCACCGCCTGGCGGCGCCTCGCCGTCAGCCGGGCCGCCGCCGAC
>JAQBPH010000521.1:0-5192 GCA_028287625.1 Chloroflexota bacterium
GCCCAGACTGATGTGGCTCAGTCTCTTCTGCGAAGCGGGACGACGGCTGATGGCTGGCCAGTTCGAGGAGGTCCAGCACCTCATGCACGATGGCCTCGGATTCGCGCAGGCTACCGGAGAGCCAAACGCCTACCTGAGAATCCAGGTTATCAGCACCCTGCTAGGAGGCGACGAGCGAGGGCACCAGGCCGAGCTGGTCGAGGAGGTCGAGGCGGTCGAGGACCAGCCGCTGGCGCGCCACCCGGCCACGCGCCACGGTGATGACGTTGATGTACTCCGCCTGCACCCGGCGGCCGGTCGGCGAGATATCGCCCATCGGTGTCCGGAACACCCCGCGGTGGATCCCGGTGAAGGTCCCCTCCTCGATCACCGTCGCGCCGTCGACGTGGAGGCTGTGGGCGGTCACCCGGCAGTCGGGGAAGGCGTTCCACCAGGTGGCGTAGTAGGCGCGGTTCTCGTCGACGCCCCGGTGCACCGCATTGGCGAAGGTGATGCACTCGATGTCGTCGGCCATCAGCGCGGCGAGCGCCGGCCAGTCCTTGGCGTTGAAGGCGGCGTTGAGGCGCTCGGCGACGTCCGTCGGAGTGGCCATGGGGGTGGTGCCTCCCAGCTGTGCCCTGGTCGCCGCCGGCTCGACGGTGCGCAGGCGCGGTGGGGCCTTGGTGGGGATTGGCCCCGTCTCCCCGAGGTCGAAGCGGCGGATCTCCCAGCGGTGGCGCCGCGCCTCGGCGCGCAGCCGGGAGTCCGGGTTGACGCACACCGGCCGGCCCACCAGTCGCAGCATCCCCAGGTCGGAGCTGCTGTCCGAGTATGCGGTCGAGCTTGCCAGGTCGATCCCGTGCGAGCGCGCCAGCTCCTGGACGGCGTGCACCTTGCCCTCGCCGTGGCAGACGCGGAGGAGGCGGCCGGTGTAGCGGCCCCGTGCCGCCTCCGCCTGGGTGCCGGCGTAGCCGTCGACCTGGAGCAGCGTGGCCAGCTCGCCGACCAGCTCCTCGGGCGCGGCCGAGACCAGGAAGACGAGGTCGCCCGCGCGCCGGTGGGCCTCGATGGCGGTCCGGGCGGCGGGATGCACGCGCGGCAGGACGTGGGTGGCGAGGGCGCGGCGCCCCACCCGGCGCACCTCCGCGACCTCGACGCCCGCGATCACCGAGGCGGCGCGGCGGGTCGAGCGTCCCAGCCTGCGGTCGGAGCTGCCCCGCGCCGAGAACCACACCTGGTGCAGGGCGGCGCGGATCACGCTGCGCAGGGAGATGATCCCGGCGCGCCAGGCCGGGCGCGCCAGGGCGAGGAAGCAGGACCCGCTCACCACGGTGCGGTCGACGTCGAAGAAGGCGGCGGTGCGGCCGGCGGCCCGGGAGGGTGCCGGCGAGGGCAGCACCACCACCTGCGGGGGCCGCCGGGTCGCGGCCTCGATCAGCTCCTGGTAGCGCTCGAGGAGGGCGTCGAAGACCACCGCCCAGTCGCGACCCTCGACGCTGCGGCGGGCGGCCGCACCCAGGCTGCGACAGCGCTCGGGGTCGCGCGCGAGCTCGGCGACGGCGCGCGGCAGGGCCAGTCCCGGCGCCTCCACGAGCACGCCGGTGGCGCCGTCCTGGATGAGCTCGGCGACCCCGCCGGCGCGGACGCCGACCACGGGGAGCCCCGAGGCCATCGCCTCCTGCACCACCTGCCCGAAGGTCTCGGTGGTGGAGGGGAAGGCGAACAGGTCGGCGGCGGAGTAGACGTCGGCGAGGTCGTCGCCCTCGAGCGCGCCGGCGAGCGCGAGGTTGGGCGGCGCCCCGCCGGCGAGCAGCTCGCGGCAGGGCCCGTCGCCCACCAGCAGGACGCGCAGCCCCGGCTCGCGCATGGCCAGGTCGACGAGGCGGTCGAGCCGCTTCTCCCGAGCCAGGCGGGCGACGCAGAGGATGCGCGGACCGTCACCCGCAGGCCAGCGCGCCGCCGCCGCCCCGGCCCCGCCGCGGCCGGGCCGGAAGCGCACCGTGTCGACGCCCCGACCGCTGACGCCGACCCGCTGGAAGCCGCGGCGGCGCAGCTCGGCGGCCATCGCCTCGGTGGGCGCGAAGGTCGCCGCGCATCGGTTGTGGAAGTCGCGCTCGACGCGCCGGACCGCGGCGGCGACCAGGCTGCCTCCGTAGTCCTGCGCGTAGGCGACGAGGTCGGTCTGGTAGTGCGCCGCGACCGGAAGGCCGGCGCGGCGTGCGACGTACCGCCCGTAGACGCCGAGCGCGGCGGGCGATGCGAGGTGCACGATGTCGGGCGAGAAGCGGTGCAGCATGCGCCGCATCCCCGGCGCCAGCGGCGCGACCGTGAGCCCCGGATAGAGGAGCCCGCTGACCCCCATGACGCGCACGACGGAGTGTCCCGCATGCTCGAAGGGGCCGTGGCCCGGCGCGTACACCAGCGCCTCGTGGCCGCGTCGCTGGAGATGCTCGAGGAACGCCGTCACGGTGCGGGTGACGCCGTTCACCTGAGGGAGAAAGCTCTCGGTGACGATCGCCATACGCATCGGAACCCATATTCGCGCGGCACGCACCGCGACGCGGTGAAGACCTCGGAATCATCCGGCCATCGCCCGGTGAGCAGCGGTTATGGAACGGTGACGAGCGCCCGCGGACGCACCAGATGCTGTCCAGCGGTTAACCGGCCCACGATGGGAACGTCCGTATGCTCGTTGACAGGATCTGCGCCCAGCTGAGAGGCGATACAACGAGATGGCCGACCCGACCTCCGAGATCGCGCCGATGACCGCGGTGCCCGCCGACGGCCTGCTCGCCGGTACCAGGGGGGCGCGGCTCGACGTCAGCGCCACCACCACCATCCGCGGCGGGCGCTTCGCCGCCGGCTCTCTCGACGACTACACGTACATCCCCGTGCTCGTCCCCGCGGGCGTCGGCGAGCTCCAGATCGCCTGCGACTACGGCCCCGACGAGGGGAACTTCCTCAACATCGGCATCTTCGGTCCCGAAGGCTGCGAGCTCGGCAACGACGCCGGCTTCCGGGGCTGGAGCCACGGCGGACGCCAGGGGCGGCGCCGCTTCGTGATCTCGGAGTCGCGGGCCACGCCGGGCTATCTCCCCGGGCCCATCAGCCCGGGCACCTGGCACCTCGCCCTCAATCCCCACAGCGTCGGCGCCGACGGGCTCGACTGGACGCTGGTGGTGACCATGCTCAACCTTCCGCCGGGGCGCAGGTTCGTGCCGCGAATGGCCACATCGATGATCAACGAGACCCCGGGCTGGTACCGCGGTGACCTGCACCTGCACACCGAGCACTCCGACGGTGAGCAGACGCCCGCGGAGGTGAGCGCGCGTGCGGTGCTCAGCGGGCTCGACTTCATCGTGCCCACCGATCACAACACCATCTCGGCCCAGCAGCACTGGGGCGAGGTCGAACGCCCCGGTCTGCTGGTGCTCTGCGGCGAGGAGGTGACCACGCCGGCGGGACACTGGGGCGCGATCGGCCTCGGCCCGGGGGTGTGGATCGACTTCCGCTACCGCCCCGGCGACAGCCAGCTGCGCCGCTTCGTCGACCGGGTGCGCGGCGCCGGCGGCATCGCCATCGCCAACCATCCGCAGCGCCGCTCCCACAAGGGCTGCGGCTGGGACTTCGACGCCTCCGAGATGGACGCGGTCGAGGTGTGGAACGGCGCCTGGACGGCGAGCGACGACGAGGCGGTGCGGATGTGGGACGGGCTGCTCCGTACCGGCCACCGCCTGGTCGCGGTCGGCGGCAGCGACTCCCACAACGCCGACCAGCCCGTCGGTCACCCGCAGACCGTGGTCGGCGCCGCCGGTCTCAACCGCGACGCCGTGGTCGCCGCGCTGCGCGCCGGGCACGCATACGTCGCCGCCGACACCCGGGTCACCCTCGACCTCGACGTCGAGAGCGACGGGGCCGCGGCGGGGATGGGCGGCCGCCTCGTCGCCCGCGCCGACCAGACCGTCGCCGTCACCCTGCGCGTCGGCGGCGCGCTGGGCAGCCGGGTCACCCTGCACACCGACCTCGGCATCGTCCACGAGGTGGTCGTCGCCCACCCGGTGGTCGCGGTGCTCTGGGAGACGGTGAGCGACGCCACCCGGTACGTCCGCGCGGAGGTGCGCAACCTCCGGGGCGAGATGCTGGCGCTCAGCAACCCGGTCTGGATCGAGACCGCCGGCAGCGGCGGCGACCCCGAGTACTAGTCACATCCAGGAGCGCAACCGCCGCTTGCGGGCCCGCTTCCAGGCCCTGGGCCAGTCCGCCTGCGAGGCCTCCGCCGTCTCCCGCTCGACCCCCCAGAGCTGCCCGGCGACGAAGGCCGGACGGCCGCCGCCGGCCATCGCCCGCAGCCGCTCGGCGACGACCACGGCGTCGTGGTGGGTGCCGAGGACGTCCTGGAGACGGGCGACGGCACTCGCGAAGGCGGCGGCCCGCCTCCCCAGCACGGGGGCGCCGGCCTCGGCCGCGTAGCGGGCGCGCTTGGCGCGGATGCGCAGCTGATGCAGCTCGGCGTCAGCCGCGCCTCGACGCAGCCGCCGGGCATCGCGGCGCAGCCGCCTCCATGGACGCGCCACCAGCCCCGGCAGCACCCGGCGGGCCGGCTGCTCCGCGCCGGGGAGCAGCATCGGCGTGCGCGAGACCCTGACCAGGTGCTCGAGCAGCTCGAGGTAGCGGGGCGAGCGCATCGAGTCGAGGAGCTGCTCCCGAGCCCGGGCGATCTCCGTCCGGAGGTCGGCGACCAGGTCGGCGCCCGCGGCCCGGTCGCCCTCGGGGAGCCGGGCGACCGCCAGCTCCACCTCCTCGGCGAGCACCTCGGCGTCGCGCACCCGGCCGAGCTCGCCGCCGATCCAGCGCAGCTCGTCGCGCAGCGGGTCGCTCCAGCCGGGAAGCATCAGCGGTGCGAAGGTGCGCAGGTCGGAGCGAAGCCGGCGGACCGCGACCCGCGCCTGGTGCACCGCCTCGGGATCGTCGCCGAGGCGCACTCCGGGATCGTGCGCGACCAGCCGAAGGGTCGCGGCGGCGATCGCACGGCGCACCACCGCCGCCGCCGTCGAGCGCCGCCCCACCTGTTCGAGCTCGACCTCGGGCGGCCCGGCGTCGCCGAAGGCGCGCGCCAGTCCCACCGCGGCGTCGCTCCGGGTCGCCCCCGCCCTGACCAGGCGGTCGACGACCGCGAGCAGCAGGGTGCTGGGGCCGCCCATCACCACCGCCAC
>JAQBPH010000525.1:0-13646 GCA_028287625.1 Chloroflexota bacterium
CCGCGCTGGGTCGTCTTCACCATCAGGTACTCGTAGTTGACGATCGGATAGGAGTTGGCGCCGCTGGCGTACACGAGCGACTGGCGGAGGTCGTCGGGAACCAGCTGCTGGGCGGTGTACAGCGCCGCGCTGACGGTGTCGTGGGTGGGCTGCAGGAAGTTGCCCGCCCGGTTCTGCAGCTGCGCCTGGGACAGGCCCGCGGCCGCCGCGGCGTGCTCCGCGCTGACCCCGACATAGGCCACGCACCCGGGAGTGGCGCCACAGGTGGAGACCATCCCCGCGTTGCCCCGGGCGGCGAGCTCACCGGGCACCGCCGGCCAGTCGACGCTGGCCCCGTATCCCGGTGTCGTCCTCCAGGAGTCGGTCGAGTTGGAGAGGAACTGGGTGAAGAGGAAGGTGTCGCCCGACGGCTCGGCGCGGCGCACCGGCACCACCGCGGTGCCCGGCAGGGTGACGCCGGGGTTGAGGGCGCTGATCGCGGGATCGTTCCACCGGGTGACCTCGCCGCGGTAGATCCTCGCCAGCAGCTCGCCGTTCAGCCTGAGGTCGTTCAGCCCGGGCAGGTTGTAGTCGACCGCCTGCGCGGAGACCACCACCGGCAGGTCGAGGACGTCGAGGTTGGCCTGCTGCTGGCTGTTGCTGAGATAGGCGTCCGACCCGCCGAGGTCGACGGCCCCGCCGAGCGCGTCGGCGATGCCCTTGCCCGACCCTCCTCCCGAGGGCTGCAGGATGATGTTGGGGTACACCTGCCTCAGCGGTCCGACCAGCTGCTGCAGGTAGGGCAGCATCAGCGTCGACCCGGTCTCCGTGACGGTGACCGGCGACGCAGGGTTCCCCGCGGCGCGGTTGGCGGTCGAGCCCAGCCCCGCGGCGCCCGCGGCCGGACGAGCATCGGTCCCACAGGCGGTCAGCGCGGCGACCGCCCACACCGCCACCACCAGGGCCGGTGTCCTCACCGTCATCGGCGTCCGCCCTCCTCACACCCCGTGACCGGATCCCACCTGGGATGGTGACGGCACCGGGGGCCGTGCGCAATCGCGCCGTCGACGCCACCGGCGCCGCTCCGGACTTGTTAACGTCGCCGTCCTCGGCCCCTAATCCCAGGCGGCTCGGAGGGCATTCGCGTCCTGGTCGTCGATCGCCCCGTAGGCGGACGTCCAGCAGTCGAGACGGACGTCCGGAGGGTTGGGGGAGGTCCAGGCTCGCTGGGTCATCAGGATGGTGATCATCTCCTCGCGCGGATCCGACGTCCAGGAGGTGCCCAGGCCGCCGTCCCAGCCGAAGGTCCCCACCGACCCGGACAGTCCCTCCCGGCGAGTGAGCACCGACATGCCGAACCCCCAACCGTGGCTGTCGAACCAGCCGGGGACGAATGTCGAGGCCGCCCTCTGCTCGGGCGTCAGCTGATCCGTCGTCATGAGCTCGACCGAGGGTCTGGACAGGATGCGTCCGCCGCCGCGTCTGCCCCCGTCCAGCAGCATCTGCCCGAAGGCGAGGATGTCGTCGACGGTGGAGACCAGGCCTCCCGCTCCGGACGCGAATGCCGGCGGCCGGCTCCACTGGCCGCCGGGCTCGTCGTGGACGTCGAGCGCCCCGGTCTCGGCGTTCGCCCAGTAGCTGGTCGCGAGCCGGCCGAGCCTGTCGGCGGGCACGCTGAAGCCCGTGTCCCTCATCCCGAGCGGCTCGAGGATGCGCTCGCGGAGGAAGGTGTCGAGCGCCTGGCCGGAGGCGCGTGCGATCAGCACGCCGAGCACGTCCGAGGCGGTGTTGTACATCCACGCCTCGCCCGGCTGGTGGACGAGCGGCAGCGTCCCCAGCCGTCGCATCCAGTCATCCGCCGCGGGTGTGCCCGCCGGGAGCGGCGGCCCCGCCCGGCCGAGCCGCTCGTCCATGGCCTCCTGGATCGGATGCGTGCCCGGCATCGCCATGACGACGCCGATGCCCATGCGGAAGGTCAGCAGGTCGCGCACCGAGATCGGCCGGTGCGCGGGCACGGTGTCGTCCACCTGCGCCTCGAGCCGCCTCAGGACGGTGCGGGCGGACAGCTCGGGAAGCAGCCGGTCCACGGGCTCGTCGAGCCGCAGCCGGCACTCCTCCACGAGGATCATCGCCGCCGCCGCGACGACCGGCTTGGTCATCGAGGCGATGCGGAAGATGGTGTCGTGCCGCATCGGGTCGCTGCCGCCCGCGGCCAGGGTGCCGATCGCGTCGACGTGCACCTCGCCGCGCCGGCTGACGAGGGTGACGAGACCCGGCATGTCCCCGCGCTCGACGTACCCGGCCATGACATCGTGCATGCGGCCGAGTCGCGCCCTGGACAGTCCTCCGCCGCTCATCGTCAGGCCGCGAAGTCGGGGTGCGCGCCGCGCGCGGCGGCGACGCGACCCTTCGGCTCCTCCCACTCCTCCTGCCGGCCGAGCGCGGTCTGGTCGAGGTAGTAGTACGAGCCGCCGACCATCTCCATGCCGCGGGCGTAGGCGGAGTAGGTGTGGAAGACGCTGTCGCCGTCTCGGAGGAAGCAGCTCTGGCCGGGCGTCTCCATGGACTGCCCGTCCTCGACGGACAGGCCCGCCTGCGCGAGCTCGGCCCTGGTCCTGTAGTTGTACGTGATCGGAGCGACGGACTCGTCCAGGGTCACGTGGAAGTCGTAGTTGAAGTCCGAGCCGTACGAGGAGTACCAGGGGAAGGTCCAGCCCCGGCGCGCCCGGTACGACTCGATGCGGGCCAGCGGCGCACGCGAGACGACCACCATGGAGGTGTCGCGGACGTGGAGGTGCCCGAGGAGGCCGGGCGAGACCTCGTCGGCGCCGGCCGAGCAGCTCGAGCAGCCGTCCTCCCAGCTGGGGTCGAACATGAAGTGGCGGACGATGAGCTGGCGGCGGCCGTCGAACAGGTCGAGCAGGCTGGCCCGGCCGTCCGGGCCCTCGAAGACGTAGTCCCTGTCGATCCTGACCATCGGCAGGCGCCGGCGCTCGGCGTTCAGCGCGTCCCGCGCCCGGGTGAGCTCCTTCTCACGGGCGAGAAGCTCCCTCCGGGCAACCAGCCATTCGCCTCGGGTCACGACCTGGGGAAGGCTCATCACGTTCTCCTCTCGGGGGGGTCCGATCTCCTGGATCTCGCAGATGTGGACTCTGCGGCGACGCAGGACTCATCGGTGCGGCGGGGCAGCTGCCCGTCAACGCCGCGACGGGGACCCGGGCTCGTCGAGGAGGTCGAGCCGGTAGCCGACACGGTGGAGGGTGGTGATCCGGACCGGTAGCCCCACGAATCGCTCCAACTTCGCCCGGATGCCGCTGACGTGAACCCTGACCGTCCTCAGATCGTCGTCGGGGGCGCCTGGCCAGACCGCGCGCCGGAGCGCCTCCTTGGAGACGGCGTGCCCACGGTTGCCGAGAAGGTACGCGAGCAGGTCGAACTCGCGCGGGGACAGGGGGATCTCCTGGCCGCCGGCGAGGGCTCGACGGGCCGCGGGGTCGAGGGAGAGGCCGCCAGGCCCGGTGACCGCCTCCACCGGAGCTGCCGGCGGGGGCGGCACCGGCGTCCGTCCGGAGGGCCGCCTCCGGGGCAGGCGCCCGTCCGGCATCACCTGCGTCGCTGCGGCCAGGAGCTCGAGGAGGTCGTCGCGATCCCTCCGGAGGGCGGCATTCTCGGCACGAAGCCTCTGGGCCACCTCCTCGAGCATGCGGGCGCCCGCGGCGACCGTGGCAACGGTGGCGAGGAGCCCGTTCGCCCGGCCGGGCGTGACCCGTGTCACGACTCCTCACGCAACGTCATGGTCTCGCATCCTGGCACGGCGGGGCCACCGCCGACCGGCGGATGCTCCTCCGAGCGGCCCGGCGACGCACGATGAACCCGGTTCGCCACCGCGGACCCACCACGACGCTGCCGACGAGGCCGCTGAAGGAGAAGCATGCAGAAGGGCGACCCCGCCGGCCTCGTCCGCCGGCTCTTCTCGCCACTCCCCCGGCGCTACGACCTGCTCGCGGAGGTGCTCTCCGCCGGCCAGAACCGCCGCTGGCGCCGGGCGATGGTCGACCGCGTCGCGGCCGGGGGCCCGGCCAGCGTCCTCGACGTGGCCACGGGCACCGCCGGGGTCGCCCTGCTCATCGCCGGGCGGACCGCGGCGACCGTGGTGGGCCTGGACCTCACCGAGGCGATGCTGCGCCAGGGCGCCGAGCGGGTGCGTCGCCGCGGCCGGCAGCGGCGCATCCGGCTGCTGCTGGGACGCGCCGAGCACCTGCCCTTCGCCGACGCCGCCTTCGACGCCCTCACCTTCACCTACCTGCTCCGCTACGTGGCCGACCCGGCTGCGACCCTCCGCGAGCTCGCCCGGGTGGTCCGTCCCGGGGGGACGGTGGCGTGCCTGGAGTTCCTGGTGCCCGCCAACCCGGTCTGGCATGGATGCTGGTGGCTCTACACCCGCCTGGTGCTGCCCGCCGCCGGGGGGCTGTTCGGGCGCGGCTGGTTCGAGGTGGGGCGATTCCTGGGTCCGAGCATCTCCGGGCACTACCGGCGCTACCCGCTGGAGTGGCATCGCCGGGCCTGGGAGGCAGCCGGGCTCGAGGCCGTCGGAGTGCACACCATGAGCCTTGGCGGCGGCCTGGTGATGTGGGGGAGGAGGGCGGGTGGGTGACCGGGAGGGGCTCCCCGCCTACTACGCGGCGCGGCGCGGCGGCATCTGGCAGTGCTGGACGCTGCTCCACCCGCCCTACACCGCCTGGCACCTCTCCTACGTGGTGATCGGGGCCTCGCTGGCGCCGAGGGTCGACGGCGTGCGGCTGCTGGCCACGCTGCTCGCCTTCCTCCTCGCCGTGGGCGTGGCCGCCCACCTGCTCGACGAGCTCCACGGCCGGCCGCTGGGCACCACCGTCCCATCGGCCGCACTGGTGCTGGTGTCCGCCGTCGCCCTCGCGGGCGCGGTGGGCCTGGGAGTGGCCGGTGTCGGCCGGGTGGGGCCGGCGCTCGTCCCCTTCATCGTGGCCGGGGTGATCCTCGTCCTCGGCTACGACCTGGAGCTGCTCGGCGGCCGCCTCCACAGCACGGCCGCGTTCGCCGCCGGCTGGGGAGCGTTCCCGGTGGCCACCGCGTACCTCGCCCAGACCGGCCGGCTGGGGGTGGCGGTGATCCCCGCCGCCGCGGCGGCGTTCGGCCTCAGCTGGGCGCAGCGGCGGCTCAGCACCCCCGCCCGGCTGCTGCGCCGCCACGTCCGCGAGGCCTCGGCGCGCATCGTCCTCGACGACGGCAGCGTGGTGCGCTGGGACGCGCAGGACCTGCTGCGTCCCCTGGAGCAGGCGCTGAGGGCGCTCTCCTGGTCGATGGTCGCCCTCGCCGCGAGCCTGGCCGCGGCGCGGTTCGGCTGATGCAGCCGCGCGCCGCTACGGGTGCATGTCCTCCGGTGCGACGTCGCGGACGTGCTGGGCGAAGGACCAGTGGTGGCCCTCGGGGTCCTCGGCGCCGTAGGTGCGATCGCCGTAGAACTGGTCGGCCGGTTCGTTCAGGATGCGGGCGCCTGCCGACCTGGCCGTGGCGAAGTGCCTGTCGACGTCGTCGACATACACGTAGACCAGCTGGGTGGCGCCGCCTCGGTGCTTGGGGTTCTGGTAGTCGGGACCTGGGCAGCCCATCATCACCACGCCCCCCTTGTGCCTGATCTCGGCGTGGACGGCCCTGCCGTCGGGACCCTTCATGCGGACGTCCTCGACGAAGCCGAAGGTGCTGAGCAACCAGTCGACGGCCGCGTCGAGGTCCTCATAGAGCAGGTACGGGGTGATGGCGGGGAAGCCTACGGGCGGGTTCTCGACCATGGTGCTCCCTTCTGGCCTGCAGCCCGATGCGCTGGCAGCTGGACCGGTGCGTCATCCTATCCCAGCCCGTGGCGCCGGTGGCGGCGAACGGCACACCAGGGGGACGGTGCGATGGCGGGTCGGCAGGGCGGGGTGGCGCTCATCACGGGCGGTGCGTCGGGCATCGGCCTCGCCACATGCGCTCGCCTGACGGCCGGGGGGTGGACCGTCGTCAGCGTCGACCTCCGGGCTGCGGGCGCGGGCGCCTCTGACCCGCCCGCAGCCTCGCTCCTGGCGGACGTCGGCGACCCCGCCGTCTGGCCGTCGCTGGTCGCCCGCGTCGAGGAGGAATGGGGCGGTGTCGACGCCGTGCTCCTCAACGCCGGCATGCTCACCGGCGAGGGGCGCGTCGAGCAGTTGAGCGACGATCGCTATCGCCAGGTCATGCGCGTCAACGTCGACCACGTCGTCTACGGGCTGCGCTCCGCTGTCCCCGCTCTCCGGCGGCGCGGCGGCGGCGACGTCGTCGTCACCGCATCGCTCGCCGGGCTCATGCCCTTCGACGCGGACCCCGTCTACACGATGACGAAGCACGCGGTCGTCGGCCTCGTCCGCGCTGCCGCGCCGGGTCTCGCCTCGGACGGCATCCGGGTCAACGCCGTCTGCCCGGGGCTGGTCGACACCCCCCTGCTGGGAGCCTCCGCGGACGCCATCCGCACGTCCGGCTACCCGCTCCTCTCTGCGGACGACATCGCCGGCGCCGTCGTTCGCGTCCTCACCTCGGGGGCGACGGGCCAGGCCTGGTTCTGCCAGCCGGGGCGCGAGCCGGCGCCCTTCCGCTTCGGGGGCATTCCCGGCCCTCGCGTTCCCGGCGCCGAGGGCGGGCGGCCCCCCCTCGAGGAGTGGATGGAGCGCCGCTGACAGGCCGCCGCGCGCTGCAGCCGATCGATCGGGCGGCGGAGCGCCGGCAGGACGTGACGCGCCGTGACGCCCCTGTTACCGATGCTTCTTCGATCTGGATGGTGGTCAGAGGGCAAGGTGTCGGGTGTCGCCCATCTGCGGTGGCGGTGTCCAACACACACAACCATCGGGTGATCGAATGAACCAGGATTCACCTGTCCGGCGAGTGCGCCGCCGTGACAGCCGCGGTCAGTCGCTGGTCTTCGTCGCGCTGAGCGGCGTCGCCCTGATGGGCATCGTCGGCGTCGCGGTGGACGGCGGCATGGAGGCGGCCAACTACCGGGGGGCGCAGAACGCCGCCGACGCCGGTGCCCTGGCGGCGGCGCGCCTGATCTTCGTCGACGGCAGAACGGTCCCACCGACATCGCCCACCGTCACGCAGATGACCAACGCCTCGAACGCCGAGATCCGCCACAACGGAGCCATCCCCGGCAAGGCCGACCTCAGCGCCGCCCTGACCACGACCGGGGGGACGCTGGACAACTTCGTCCCCGACGCCGGCACCGGGGTGATCGCGCACGCCGCGCTCGCCACCATTTCCGCCCAGGTCAACGCCTTCCTGGCCACCGTCACCGCCACCGTGGCGGCCACCGAGTCGAACGCACAGGGCCTGGTCCGGACGGTCGCGGCCGGTGGGAGCAGCGCCCTCGGGCAGGTCGACCTCGCCAGCGTCAACCTCACGGTGGCCATCCTGGGCATCCCGGTCAGCGTCCAGGGCGGCCTCCTCTGCCTCCAGAGCAGCCTCGCCTACCCCGCCGCCCTGTCCGGCGGCCTCCTCGGCAGCTGGATCGGGTCCGCAGCCTGTCCGCTGAACTCCCTCGGCCTGGTGACCTCCCTGCTGGGAGCGCTCGGCACGATCACGGGGAGCGCCGGGATCAACCTCTCGCCGGAGAGCACCAACGCCTTCATCTCCGGCGTGGTGCCGTACCTGCCGCACGCCATCAGCAGCAACGCGCTCGCCACCGTCAACATCCTCAACCTGGGCACCTCGGTCACCGCCAGCGCCGCCAACGTGGTCTCCCAGGTCGGGCAGTCCGCCAACGTCATCGCCAGCGACGACTTCAACCTGGCGAACGTCGCCACCGGCCTCCTCGGTCTCGGGGTCAGCATCCCGCTGGTCAACATCCACGCCGAGCTCGACTACACCCCGGGTGGCGGGGTGGCGGCGCCGGCGCCGACCTGCGACACCGGCTCCATCACCATTGGGGGCACGAGCTACTCGATCCTGCCCAACTGCCACATCCCCGGGCTGCCGCTCAGCCTGCTGGGGGTCACCGTCGAGGACTTCACGACCAGCGTCACCACCTCCGGCTGCCCCGGGCTCACCTGCAGCGAGCACGGCTGCTTCCTGGAGCTGAGCGTGCTGGCATCGATCGCCGACGTGTGCCTCGGCGAGTTCGACCTGAGCGCCGCGGGAAGCCGCATGAGCACCTCGGCCGAGGCCGCCAACACGGCGCTGACCAACGCCATCACCGTCACCGCGCACAAGGACACGCCCACCTTCTTCATGCGCGTGCTGGGATGGACCGCCACCCATCCGACCGCCCAGACCTCCGCCGCCGTCCTCCAGGTCGCCGACGAGAGCCCCGACGCCTTCGCCAAGGCGCCGTACACCATGCCCTCGGTGGCCACCAACATGGACTGTCCCTGCACCGCCGCGCCTCTCGTCGTGGGCCACCAGTACTACCTGTACGGAGCGCAGAAACAGTCGTACAGCCCGGTGGACAAGTTCCCCAGCACCTGGCAGGGACAGGTGAGCGCGCCCTCGGGCCACCAGGTGGGGTCCACCCTCTCCTCGGTCGGCGGGGTCGCCTCCGGACCGGGCGTGTACGTCACCGGCGGCAACTACTACCTGCTCCCGGTGGTCAATCCCGCGAACGCGGTGATCCAGTACTACGCCGTATTCAAGACGGTGGCCGGCCACCCCACCTGGGGACAGCTGGTGAACAACGTCCCGGTCCAGGCGGTGCCGTCGAACACCTGGATGCTCGATGCCGGCGGCCAGGCCGCCGCGGTGACGGTGAAGATCACGCGATGAACGCGGTCAGGGCTGGGCAGCCGCGTTCCAGAGTCCGTTTGCGCGATCAGGCGCGCTCCAGGATCACCACCGGGATCTCCCGTTCGGTCCTCTGCTGGTACTCGTCGTAGGCGGGCCACTCGGCGGTCATCGTCCGCCAGAGGGCTGGCTTCTCCTCGGGCGTCGCGGTGCGGGCGCGCGCCGTGAAGCGGTCGCCCTGCACCTGCACCTGCACCTCCGGATTGGCCTGCAGATTCAGGTACCACGCGGGAGGGTCGTCGGCCCCGCCCTTGGAGGCGACGACGAGGTAGTCCTTCCCCTGCTGACCGTAGATCAGGGCGTTGCGACGCTCGGCGCCCGACCGCCGTCCCGTGGTGGTCAGGACGAGGGTCCTCGTCCCCTGCCACTCGTGTCCCACCTCTCCGTCGGTCTCGACATAGCGCTGCACGTGTTCCTCGCCGAACAACATCCTGGGCCTCCTTTCCTACGAGGGATCTGTGGCCGCGTCGACCAGCCCCTGGGCGACGGTGCCTGCGGCGGCGGCCGCGGTGGGGTCTCGGTCCATCCATGCGCTGATCCCTGCTCCGTCGTAGAGCAGGACGAGCTGTCGAGCGAGGCGCTCGGGATCGGTCGCCCCCGCCTCCCGCGCGAGGTCGAGGAACAGTGACCGCACCCATGACCGGTACTCGTCGGCGACCTCCTCGACGGTACTCCCGGGGCGGGCTTCCGCGCTGGCACTGATGAAGGCGCACCCCCGGAACCCCGGCTGCGCGAACGACAGGCCCTGCACCTCGAACACCCCCACCAGTCGCTCCCGCGGTGTCCGGTACCGCGCCGCGAGCTCTCGCATCATGCGTTCCCGGGTCGCCGCGTGACGGGCCTGGAGGTACGCCCGGATCAGCTCGTCCTTGCTGCCGAAGGCGTGGTAGAGGGTCGCCTTGGCCACCCCGGCACGCTCGATCACGCGATCGATGCCGACGCTGTGCACGCCCTCCTCGTAGAACAGCTCGCCGGCGGCGGCCAGCAGCCTCTCTCGGGCGGACGCTCGATCGGCGATCTTCGCGGGCATGCCTTGACTTTACCAGACCGGTCTGTCTAGAGTGGCACTCATCCAGACAGACCGGTCTGGTCAATCGACGGCAAGTCGATGGAGTGCACGATGGCCGATCAGCGGCTCGACCTCGATGTCCGCCCTCCGAGGGCGCTCGTGACCGGAGCGACGTCCGGCATCGGCCGCGCGGCCGCGATGAAGCTCGCCAGCGACGGTTTCGAGGTCATCGTGCACGGCCGCGACGTCGGGCGCGGCACCCAGGTGGTCGAGGAGATCGAACGGATGGGCGGCCACGCCCGGTTTGTCGCCGCCGACCTCGCCGATCCCGCCGAGGTTCGGCGGCTGGCCGATGACGCCGGAGACGTCGAGGTCCTGGTCAACAACGGTGGGTTCTCCTGGTTCGGAACCACAGCGGACCTCGACGTCGACACCTTCGACGCGCTGTTCGCCAGCAACGTCAGAGCCCCGTACCTCCTCGTCAGCGCGCTCGCGCCCCGGATGGCGGCCAGGGGCACGGGCAGCATCATCAACCTCAGCAGCATGGCCGGCCAGATCGGGCTGGCGGGTGGTGCGGCCTACGGAGCGACGAAGGCCAGCCTCTCCTCGCTGACGCGCGCGTGGGCCGCCGAGTTCAGCCCCAGCGGCGTGCGGGTCAACGCCGTCGCGCCGGGCCCCGTGCACACCGGCGGCGCGGTGCCCGAACGTACCGAGGCACTCGGGAACACCACCCTGCTCCGCCGCGCCGCGAGCCCCGAGGAGATCGCCGAGGTCATCTCCTTCCTCGCCTCGCCGCGTGCGAGCTACGTGACCGGCGCGGTCGTCGCGGCCGACGGCGGCCGAGCGGCCGTCTAGGCCTCGGCAACGAGTGGTGATCGCCGCGACCCGGGTCAGCAGCCGAGGACCTCGGCGAGATCGACGAAGCCGGTGGTCGCGACGTCGCTGACGGTGTCCGCCGCTCGGTCGGCGACGCCGTGGGGGCCCTTCTCCGCGGGACGCTCGACGAATGCGGTCCGCAGGCCGGCGCTCCGCGCTCCATCGAGGTCCCACCGGTGAGCCGCGACCATCAGCACCTGGCCCGGCGCGACGTCGAGCAGCTCCGCGGCCATCAGGTACACCCGGGGATCGGGCTTGTAGGTGCGTGCGTTCTCCGCCGACAGGATGGCGTCGAACTCGAGGCGGGCTGCCCTGATCAGCCGGACCAGCAGGGCGAATCCGCCGTTCGACAGGGCGACGACCGTATAGCGCCGTCGCAGGCGGTGGAGGCCCTCGGCGACGTCCTTCCAGGCGGGGAGCCGGTGCCAGGTCCGCACGAGCTGCTGACGAGACGGCTCGTCGAACGCATCCGCGACGTCGAACAGCTCGAGGAGCTCGTCCAGGGACTCGCGGTGGAGAGTGTCGAGGTACGCCCACGGCCGCTCGCCGGTGCGCACCCGCGCCATCGACGGCAGATACCGCTCCCTCCAGGCGTCGGTGAGCGCCCCGGCGTCGAGCGCGACCCCCCGCCCCGCCGCGGTCTCGGCAACCTGCTCCGCGACCCCGGTGCGCCAGTCGACCGTGGTCCCGAAGATGTCGAACGCCAGCACCTGCACCGCATCAGCCAGATCCATCACCTCGATCTCCCGTGACTCGGACGACAGGCGTCATGGGACGATCGCACGGTTGGACCCCAGGACGTCGCGTATCTCGCGGCCGTCCTGACGCACGGCCTCCACGTCGTCAGGCCACGAGGACGAGCCCGGCCGCTCGGTCCTCGTCGGCGGCCACGGCTGCCACGCTTCTCCGGGATTCCCAGATCCACCAGCCCGCGAGCACGCAGAGGATCGGTGTGGTCAGCCGTCCCGGCGGGAAGAGGGAGGCGGTGCCCGTGTCGAGCCAGGTGGCAGCGTTGAGGAGCACCAACCCGGCGACGAGCATGGTGCGCTGGCGCCCGTCGACCAGGACGGCGATGAGGAACGGCAGCAGCAGCACCACGTCGTAGCCGAGAAGGTGCGGCGTGATCAGCAGGCTCAGCGTGACCAGCGCGGCCTCGCGGCGCAGCGGATCGCCGCCGTGGCGTGTGCCCAGCCAACCCGCCGCGACGGCTGCCGCGCCGGAGAGCAGCAGCCCCGCGACGCGCGCGAGCGACGAGTTCCCGAACCACGAGTACATCAGCCCACTCAGCGACACGAAGCGCTGTGAGAGGGGGTCGATCCCCGACGAGCCCATGCTGTGGACGAAGTCCATCAGCAGGTGCGGCGAGAGCAGCAGCGCCGGCACCACGATCACGGCGAGCGCCCCGGCCGCCGCGGCCACCACCAGTCGCAACTCCCGCCGCACCAGCAGGTAGACGGCCATGCCCACCAGCAGATGGGGCTTGGCAAGCCCGCCGAGCATCCCCAGCGCGAGCCCGGCGGCGACGGCGCGGTCCTGTGCCCGCCAGCGCCAGCACAGCGCCACCCCGAGCAGGGTCACGCCGTCCCACTGGCCGAGCACCACATCGAGGAAGCACCAGGCTCCGCCGAGGCAGAGCACCGCGGGCGCCACCAGGTCGCGCCGGGGTCGTCCGCCGCGAAACAGGATGGAGCCGGCGACGAGGAGGACGACCTGGAGCAGAGCCCAGAGCACGGAGGCGAACGCGAAGGGAAGACGGGTGAGAGGGGCTACCACCAGGGCGGCGCCGGGAGGATTGAGGAACGCCTGCGAGGGCGCGTGCCCTGGCAGGATCGTGGCGTGCCGGAGCCCGCCGGCGCGGTGGTACATCTCCGCGGGATGCCCGTTCGCAACCGCCATCCCTGCGCTGTAGGTGGGCAGGAAGTCGATCCCGAGTGACGTGGACCTTCCGAGCTCGACGCCGACCACCAGGTACACGGCGATCAACGCCGCCCCGATGACCACCCATCACCTGGCGCGCGCTGAGAGCGGGGCGCCGCGTCACGTGGGCATCTTGGCATCAGGGTCCTCGTCCAGCCCTGGGCGCACTGTTTCGGAACCCTAGGGTCATCGCCGGCACACACGGGGAGGCCCGCAGGACCGTGCGCTGCCTCGGCATGGTGCCCTGGACGCGAGCGATACTATCGCTGTGTTCCGGTTTGGCGCCCCTGACCCGTGGTCCTGGCACACATCCGAGGACGCAACCGTCGACTTCGTGGTGTGGACCCTCTGCGACGATGGGCTGCGCGTCGCTCCGTTCGACAAGCACCCTGACGGCGCGAGTGGCGCCGTCGGATGGTGCGCCCAGAGTCCGACCTTGCAGCCCTGGCTCGAGATGGCCTGAGACGCCAGCTGAGCGCTCCGCTCGATGCGTGGACCGGCGATCCGAGGGCCAGAGGTGCACTCGAAGACGCTCACCGGCGTTATGCGGCGATGCGACGGTCTCGCCCGACGACCGCGGACCCCGACCGCCATGAGGTCTGGGCGAGGAGAGGAGAGGCCCAGAACACGCTCTACCAGGAATTTCGAGACGCACAGCCACGGCCGGCGTCGCTTGACGTTCACGTCGTCGGCTACCCCGTCCCGGTGGTCGAGGTCGTCCCACCTGTCAGCCTCGTGCTGGGTGAGCCTCATGACGTGGACGACGGAGTTCATCTCGGCCTGGTGCGCGACGGATTCCGACATCTTGCCGGCCTGATCTGATCGGCGACCGGAGAGGATCAGTCCTCGTCGCCGGTCCTTGCGAGGCCCCTCGACGTCGGTGCGACAGCCGAGGTAGGGCGCGAGCCGCCCACCCCGCAATGCCGCGCTGCTCGTTGCCTCGCGGACCTGCGGGGTCCTACCTGGTGGTGATTCGTCAAATCGAAGATGCAGGTCGCGCTGGGCGAGATGTCCAAGATGAGAGCGCGCGAAGCGCCTTTTCGTG
>JAQBPH010000541.1:0-3423 GCA_028287625.1 Chloroflexota bacterium
GCCGTCGTGGTCGACGGCGTAGGCGAGCAGGCGGTGGTCGGCGCTCAGCGCCATCGACCCCACCGACAGGTAGTCGTGGCCCTCGGCGAGCGCGTTCTCGTCGAGGATCACCTGCTCGGGCGCATCGTCCGACGCCGCACGGCGGCAGTGGATCGGGTACTGCTGCCCCGCCACCGTCCGGTGGTAGTAGAGATGGCCGCCCCAGGGCACCGGCGCCGACTGGTCGGTCTCCTCGACCCGCCCCACGATCTCCTCGTAGAGCTGGCGCTGCAGCTCCTCGGTGTGGGCCATGGCCGCGGTGGTGTGCGCGTTCTCCGCCTCGAGGTGGGCGATGGTGGCCGGATCCTTGCGGTCGCGCAGCCAGTGCCAGTCGTCCACGCGGCCGCGCTCCACCTCGTGCGGGCGCCGGGGGGCGAGAGGCGGATCCATGAGCCGGCAGTCTGGCAGGTCGGCGACCGCAGAGAGCCTCAGGAGGCGGCCGCCTCCTCCGAGGTCAGCGCCGGGTGGACACCGGGGACCAGCTGGCGGGCGAGGGTGAGGCGGCGGAGCATCCCGACCAGCATCTCGCGCTCCGCCGGCGAGAGGTCGGCGCAGATCGCCCGCTCGTGGTCGGCGGCGACCTTGAAGGTGCGCGCGAGCATGCTCCGGCCCTCGGGGGTGAGGTGGAGGGCTCGGGCGCGGCGGTCGGTGGGGTTGGCCCGGCGCTCGACCAGCCCCCGCCGCTCCAGCGAGTCGACGATCGACACCATCCGGCTCGCGGGGATGCGCAGCGCCTTGCCGAGTGCCTGCTGCGAGCTGCCCTGCGCCTGGGCGACGTGGCGGAGCACCAGGAACTGGCGCGGCTCCAGCCCCAGCGGGGCGAGGAGGTCCTTGAACCGGCCGCTGATCACGTAGCCGAGCTGGGAGATGAGGAATCCCACCCCCGCGCCCGGGCTCACGCAGCCGGGATCGTCGATGCCGCTTGGCGCATCCGTCACACGACCGATACTACCAGGGAGGAATCTTTCTGCTATATATCGTTCCACTCTGTAACTATTAGTGACCAGGGGATGAGAATTGGCAGCGAAGAACGACCTCCGAGGCAGGCCGGCGCAACCCGCGGCCTCCTTCATGACCCGGCTCGCCGGGTTCGTCCTCCATCACCGAAAGCGCGTGATGGCCGCCTGGGGCGTGATCTTCATCGCGGGCATGGTCGCCTCCGGCGCGGTGTCGAACCGGCTGAGCTTCGACTTCTCGCTCCCCGGCCAGCCGGGCTACGAGACCGCCAGGCAGACCATCGCCACCTTCGGCAACGGTGGAGACCAGGCCCCGGCCATCGAGGTGGTCACCGTCCCCGCGGGTCACACCGTCGCCGGTGACGCCTCGACCATCGCCGCCGGCTTCGCCGCCGCTCGCGCGGCGCAGCCCAGGGTGCGCGTGGTCGACCTCGCCTCGACCGGCGACCAGCGCTTCATCACCGCCGACGGCCGCTCGACCTTCGCCCTCCTCTTCGAGCCGACCGCCACGTCGTTCGGCGGCGACACCGCGGCCACCGCGATCCAGGCCGCGCTGCACGCCGCGCTCCCCGGCGACACGGTGACGACCACCGGCCTGGAGGCGCTCCAGACCGGCGGCGCCAGCAGCGGGCCGGGCGTGCTCCTCGAGACCCTGGTCGCCGGCGCCGGCGCCCTGGTGGTCCTCGCCCTGGTCTTCGCGTCCTTCCTCGCCCTGGTGCCGCTGGCCGTCGCCGCGGTCTCCATCCTCGCCACCCTGCTGCTCATCCTCGGCCTCACCACCCTGACCGAGGTGTCCTTCATCGTCCAGTTCCTGGTCTCGCTGGTCGGCCTCGGCGTGGCCATCGACTACTCGCTGCTGCTGGTCACCCGCTGGCGCGAGGAGCGGGCCAAGGGCGCCGACAACCACACCGCCGTGACCATCGCGGTGGCCACCGCCGGCCGTGCGATCGCGCTCAGCGGCCTCACCGTCGGCATCGGCCTGATCGCCCTCGTGGTGCTGCCCGTGCCCGGCCTGCGCAGCGTCGGCATCGGCGGGATGCTCATCCCGGTCGTCTCCGTGGCGGTCAGCCTCACCCTGCTCCCCGCCCTGCTCGGCGGGATCGGCCCCCGGATCGACTGGCCGCGGGTCCGCAAGGAGGCCCACGCCAGCCGCGCCTGGACCGCCTGGGCCCGCCTGATCGTCCGCCACCGGTCGATCGCGGCCACCGTCGGCGTGGCCATCCTGGCGGTGCTCATCATCCCCGTCTTCCACCTCCAGGTCGGCGCCACCAGCGCCAGCGCCCTCTCCCAGACCGGCCCCCCCCACGCCGCCTACCAGCAGCTGCTCGACGGCGGCGTGCCCGGCGGCGTGCTCACCCCGATCGAGGTGCTGGTGCACGCCGACCAGGCGTCCACGGCGCTCGACCGCCTCTCCCGGGTGCCCGGCGTCGTCACCGCCGACCTCCCCACCGGGTCCTCGCACAACGGGCTCGTCGACCTGATCGCCCTGCCGAAGGACGAGACCGTCAACTCCTCGACCCTGGCCGCGGTCACCGCGGTGCGCGATGCCATGGCCTCCCAGCCGGGTGTGGTCGGGGTCAGCGGCATCGGCGCCATCGAGCTCGACTACAGCCACGCCGTGTTCGGCAACTTCCCGCTGATGTTCAGCCTGGTGGCGCTGGCCACCCTGCTGCTGCTCACCCGGGCGTTCCGCTCGCTGGTGCTGGCGGTCAAGGCGGTGGCCCTGAACCTGATCTCGCTGGCGGCCACCTTCGGCCTGCTCACCTGGTTCTGGCAGGACGGCCACGGCTCCAGCGCCCTCTTCGGCATCCCCGCCACCGGCGCGATCACCTTCTGGCTGCCGCTGATGGTGTTCGCCTTCCTCTTCGGCCTCTCCATGGACTACGAGGTCTTCATCCTCGCCCGCGTCCGTGAGGAGTACGACCGCACCGGCTCGACCGACACCGCGGTGATCGAGGGCATCGGCCGCACCGGCCGGCTGGTCACCAGCGCGGCGCTGATCCTCTTCTTCTCCTTCGCCTCGCTCGCCTCGGCGCCGAACACCGACATCAAGGTGCTCGCCACCGGCCTCGGCGCCGGCATCCTGCTCGACGCCACCGTGGTCCGAGCCCTCCTCGTCCCCGCCCTCATCACCATGCTCGGCCGCTGGAACTGGTACCTCCCCGTCTGGCTGGCCCGGGTGCTGCGGATCAGCCCCGACGCTCCCCGCACCCTTCCCGCGCCCGCCGAGAAGGAGGCGGAGACCGCCGCCTAGACTACTGGCCTGTCTGCGCTGACGCGCAGATCGGAGGGGGCCTCCCCCAGGCCATCAGCTCCTTCGTCGCTGACAGCCTTCCCCCTGCTAGCGAGCGCCGTGCAGGCCCTCGAGCACCTCCGGGCCGTTGTGGGTGACCTGCCCGGGGGCGAGGACGTGGGGTTTCACCGTGGG
>JAQBPH010000563.1:0-4126 GCA_028287625.1 Chloroflexota bacterium
GTGCCTGCCGGATCGCGGCCCGCAGCCCGCGCTGGACGAAGACCCGCACCACGTCGCGCTTGTACTCCGCGCTTCCCCGGATGTCGGCGCGCGGCTCGCTCGCCTCCGCCGCCAGCCGCGCCGCCTCGGCGATCAGCGCGTCGCTCGGCATCTGACCGGCGAGGGCCTGCTCGGCGGCCGCCGCGCGGATGTTGGTGGCGCCGACCGCGGTGAGCCCGATCCCGGCGCGGCCGATGGTCCCGTTGCTCATCTCCACCTGCACCGCCACGCCCACGGTGGCGAAGTCGCCGACCTTGCGCTCGAGCTTCTGGTAGCTGCCCCCGGAACGGAGCGGCGGCATCGGGATGCGGATCTCGGTCATCACCTCGTCGGGCCGCAGCACCGTCGAGAAGGGGCCGGTGAAGAAGTCGGCGGCGGCGACGGTGCGCTCACCGTCGCGGGACACGAGCACGAAGCTCGCTCCCAGCGCGAGCATCACCGAGCCCCAGTCGCCGGCGGGGTCGGCGTGGCAGATCGAGCCCGCCGCGGTGCCGCTGTTGCGGATCAGCGGGTCGGAGATCAGCCGCACCGCGTCGTGGAGGATGGGGCAGTCCCTGCGCAGGTCCGCCGAGTCCTCGATGTCGGAGTGGCGCACCCGCGCGCCGATGCGCAGCGTGGCGCCGTCGCTGGCCATGAAGACCAGGTCGTCGATGCGGCCGAGGTCGACCACCACCGAGGGGGTGGCGAGCCGCAGCTTCATCAGGGGGATCAGGCTCTGACCGCCGGCCATCACCTTGGCGTCGTCGCCGCGCTCGGCGAGGGTCGCGAGCGCCTCGGCGAGGCTGGTGGGGGCCAGATAGTCGAACGCGGCGGGCAGCATGGGATCACCTCCCGGTGTGGACAGCGTGCGGCGCCTTCGGATGTATCACCGGGGGAGTGCCGCGGTCACTATGGACTCGCCGAAAATAGACAGCTTGTGACTATTCGGCGGATCCGCCGGAGAGGCGCCCCGGTCAGCGCCGCCGGGTCACGACGACCCGGGCGCGGCGTACAGGTCGCAGCGGGTGGGCACCGCGCTGACGATCACCGGCTCCTGCACCGGCCTCGGCAGCGTCGTGACCGTCTCGATCGAGGTGTCGCCGCCGGTGATGGCGTCGCCCTCGTAGCAGACCGCGGTGAGGGTGACGCTCGTCACCGTGACCCCGGGCGCGGCGGTCAGCGTCCCCGCCGCGGTGCCGTAGCCGGGGCCGGGCCGGCAGGTCCCGCAGGTGTACGTGGTAGCGCCCACCACCAGCGGGGCGACCGCGGCGGCGGGGGTCCACTGGGCGCCGAGCACGGTCGCGGTCGCGTGCAGCCCGCCCCCCGACTGCTCGACGCGGGCCGCGATCGCCATGGTCTGCCCCGGCGCGATGAAGGGGATGCTGGCGTCGGCCCCGCCCACCGGGTGGCCGGCCGAGTCGAGCACCGCGAAGCGCACCTGCACCGAGGTGGCGGCGTGGCGGGTGGCCACGTTCCGCACCAGCGCGACGGGGATGGTGGTGATCTGGTAGACGCCGACGCCGCTGGCGACCACGTCGACGCGCTGGACCTCGGGCCCGGGGGGCGCCGTCGGCGCGGCGGTGGCGGTGGGCCTGGGCGGCGCCGGGGTGGGGGAGGCCGCCGGGGACGACCCGCAGGCGCAGAGCAGTGCCAGCGTGGCGGCCGGCATGGCGAGGAGGCGTCGAGGCATGCGGGCCACTCTACAGAGCGCCGCCCGGGGAGATGTCGGGGCGCCACCACGGGGTGGCGCCCCGACGCCCGCCGTTTCCTGCGCTGCGGCCGCCTCGGACGGCGCGAGCGCAACCGCCAGGTGAATCTCGACATTCGCGCGGAGTCACCCGGTATTGAACAACTCGGCCATGCGCCCTGCAAACATCGAGTGGCGGGAGGTGGCGGGGGTGGCCACGGCGGCCCGCCTCAGCTGGCGAGGCGCCACTCCGTGCTGCCCACGGTGAGCAGTCCGCGGGCCATGTCCTCGGCACGGAGCACCGCCTGGTCGGCGCCGAGGTCACCGGCGCGCGACACCCGGTCGTACGCCCGGAGCAGGCATCGCACCACCACCTCGGGGGAGCGCCGGCCCTCCAGCTCGACGATCAGCCGGGAGGCGGCCAGGTGGAACGAGTCGGGAATCGAGGGGTCCATGTCTGTTCTCCGGGTCCGCTGCCGGTGGGCAGCGATCCGTTCACGCGGGTGGTACGAGAACGGGAAGGAGCGCACTTCCCTTGCGGCGCGAGAGGGGCCGGACGCCGAGAGGCGGGCGGGACCGCTGGTGCGGTCCCGCCCGTCGGGTTCTGTCCCCCTCCCTCTGCGGGGCGTCGTGCGCCCCTTCCTGGCGGGCGGGATCAGGCGATCGCGGCTCGGCGCCGGCGGCCGGAGAGCCCCAGCAGACCGAGTCCGGAGGTGAGCAGGACCACCCCGGCGGCTCCGACCGAGATGCCGGTGAGGGGGACGCCGGGTCCGGCGGCGTGCGTGCCCGGCGCCAGGGCGGAGGCGACGCCGGTGGCGGGAACCAGCGGCGCCATCACGAGGGGGGAGCCGGCGCCGTTCGCGGTCGAGGCGAGCACCGAGGCCACCTGGCCGGGGATGGAGAGCACGTCGTTGACGCTCCCGATGGCAGCGCCGGCCACGCCGCCGTCGGCGCCGACGCTGAGCAGGTGGACGGTGATCACGCCGGGCACGGTGATGGGGATGTCGCCGTCCTGGTTGGTGCCGCCGAGGGTGGTGCCGTTGAGCGAGGCGAGGTAGGCCGAGCGCCCGCCGTCGCTGTTCGCCTCGGAGTGGAGAAGCACCAGCACCAGCGCGCCGTTGCCCCCGGTGAGGTTCGCGCCGTTGGTCGACCCGGTGCCGTGGGAGGCGGCGCCGTCGAACCCGGCGGCGCTCGCCGCCTCGAGGACGGCGACGGTGGCCACCTGGCCGTTGCCCAGCCCGAGGTCGACCAGGGCGGAGCGGGAGCGCGAGGAGCCCGGGGCCTCGGCGGCGGTCATCCAGTTGGCGACCGCCAGGGTCATCAGCGGGTTGGCGGGAAGCGCGATCAGCTGGCCGCTCTGGGTGCCGGTGCTCGAGGAGGAACCGCCGGAGAGGGTCTGGCCGACCACCCGCAGCCCGGTGGCGCCCGACTGCGAGGAGCCGCTGTCGGCGCCGGCGCCGGTGCAGCTGGCGCAGGTGTCGATCGGGTTCGCGTGGGCGCCGTTGGCGGTCGCGTTGCCCGGAGGCGGCGGGGTGCCGGTGGACGCGGGCTGCGGCCTGGGGGCCACGTTGACCAGCGGCGCCACCGGTGCGGCCGCGCCACCGGCGGCTCCGGTCACCGCTCCGGTCGTCCCGCCGACCACGTCGCCCACCGGAGGGGTGACCGAGGAGACGGTGCCGCCGAGCACCGGGCTGGACACGGGCGCCGCGGGCAGCGAGCCGGTGGACCCGAGGCCGGATGCGGATGCGGCGCCGACGCCGAGGGCGAGGGCGCCCGCCACCGAGAGCACGGGAGCCAGCCGGAACACGTTCATGAGGGATCCTCCGCCACCGGTCCCGAGTGATTCGGGGACCATGTCCACAAGACGCCTCACGCTGCGTAATCCTGCGTCACGAATGCGTAACACGTGCTCAATCAGAGCATACGCACCAAGGGGAACTGACAGACGCGGCGATCAGACCGTTTGCTTCTTCTTCGACCCGCGGTGGGGGGCCGCGGCGGCCGTCCCCGAGGCCGGGCGTCGCAGCCGTGGACGCCCCACCGTGAGCACCGGCCGGCGCGCTGCGGTGTCGGCCGGCAGGGGTCGCGCCCGCATCGTGGTGCGGCGGGCGACGTAGAAGATCAGCACCACCGACACGGCCTCGGCGCTCACCCCGATGGCGAAGGCCCGCGGGCTCTGGATGGTCTGGATCAGGAAGCCGAAGTTCTGGCCGAAGAAGCCGGTGAGGAAGGTGAGGGGAAGGAAGATCGTGGCCACGATCGACAGCCGCTTGGTCTGCTCGCCGAGCCGGTTCGACACCGACGAGAGGTAGACGTCGAGGGAGCTGCTGACGATGTCGCGGTAGGCGTCGACCTGCTCGACGACGCGCACCGCATGGTCGTAGACGTCGCGGAGGTAGAGCTGCGCCTCCTCGCCGAGCA
>JAQBPH010000576.1:0-12476 GCA_028287625.1 Chloroflexota bacterium
CGTTGAGCCGCCCGCTCGCTGCGCACATAGACCCGAAGGTCATCGGCGTAGCGCACGAAGCGATGACCACGCCCCTCCAGCTCCCGGTCCAGATCGTCGAGCATGATGTTCGCCAGCAGGGGCGACAGCGGGCTGCCCTGAGGCGTGCCCTCCGCGCTGGCCTGCTTGACGCCGTCCACCATGATCCCGGCGGTCAGGTACCTCCGGATCAGCCGGAGCAGGCGTCGGTCCCCCACCTTGCGAGCCACCCGCGCCATCAGCACGTCGTGCTGGACCCGATCGAAGAACCTGTCCAGATCGAGATCCACGACCCATTGGTAGCCCTCGACCACGTAGCCCTTGGCCGCTCTCACGGCCTGATGGGCGCTGCGGCCGGGGCGGAACCCGTAGCTGTGCTCCGAGAACCCCGGATCGAAGATCGGCGTGAGCGCCTGCGCGATGGCCTGCTGGATCAGACGGTCCACCACCGTCGGTACCCCCAGCATCCGCTCCCCTCCGTCGGGCTTGGGGATCGTCACCCGCCGGACCGGCGCGGGCCGGTACGTACCCTCGTCGAGTTGCTTCCGGATCGCCACCCAGTTCTCCCGGAGCCACGGCCGCAATTCGGCGACCGTCATCCCGTCGACCCCGGCGGCTCCCCGGTTGCGCTCGACGCGCTTCAACGCCCGCAGCAGGTTCTCGCGGGAGAACACGATCTCCCACAGTTCCTCGCGGGCGGGCTGAGCGTTCCCTCCTTCGGGCGCCGAGAGATCCCTCTGCTCTGCAGGGGCTCCGGCGGGATTCACCGCCTCGGCTTCCCACAGGCCCATCTGCATGGGGTGGCTGCTCTCCACGGGACCTCCACGGGCCGCGCCGGTGGCGCGCCCTCCTGACGTTCAGGCCTTCCCGGCTGGCGATCCCCGCCGGTACTACGCCCTCTGCTGACCCCTGCACGGTCAGCCCGAGCCTCTCGGCCCGGACCGTCGTCACGGACGACCCCGTGCAGGTCTCCCCGGGTAAGGAACGAGCACCTTCCCCCTACTCCCGTCGCGTCTACGTCGCGGCCGTTTTGGTGATGACGGGCTTCGCCGTGTATGGCCGGCTCACCCCGATCGCGACGCCTCGTACGCGCTTCGCGTTCCTCGGTGCAGGGTTTCGCCTCGGGCTTCCTTCCGACCCCGCCTCGCGACGACGCCGTTGCCTCCGGCTCAGGGTTGGCATCACCTCCTCCCCTGGAGGACTTTCACCTCCAGGCACTCGCCCATGCCGGGCGCACCATGAGCGGGGGGAGGCGGAGCCTCCCCCCGGTTATAACCGGCGGCAGAACTGCCGCGCATCTCCAACCGGCGGCAGGACGATGCTCAACCGGCGGCAGAGCGGCCCCCCGCGAATCTCTACCGGCGGCAGAGTGGCCAGACGCGAATCTCAACCGGCGGCAGAACTGCGGGCATCTCCACCGGTCCCACCCCCCATCATGTCGACGCATGGTCAGCCCCGCCCCTCCGCGATCCGGGGTCGGTCTCGTCCTGTCCGGCGGCGGCGCCCGCGGCGCCTACGAGATCGGCGTGCTCTCCGCGCTCGCGCCGGTCCTGGAGGCCCGCGGCGAGCGCCCCGACGTCATCGTCGGCACCAGCGCGGGGGCGATCAACGCCGCGCTTCTGGCCGCCGACGCGCACATCCCCTTCGCCAGCGCGGTCCGGCGTGCCGAGGGCACCTGGCAGATGACCCGGTACGAGGACGTGCTCGGCCCTCTGCTCTCCGTCGGCGAGCTCCAGCGCCTCCTGCTCTACGGGTTGGAGATCATCGGCGTCCCCGGCGCCAGCGTGCCCAGCCTCCTCGACGCCGCTCCGCAGGCCCGCACCCTCACCCACCGCGTCATCTTCGAGCGTGTGGCGCGCAACGTCACCTCGGGGATGCTCCGCTCCGTGGCGGCGGTGGCCACCTCGTATCGCTCCGGTCGGAGCGTCGTCTTCCATCACGGCGGAGCGCCGCCGCCGCGCGACCCGGTCCGGGGCATCGACTACGTCGCCACCCAGCTGAGCGAGGCGCACGTGCGCGCGTCCTCGGCGATCCCGGTGCTCTTCCCCGCGGTCGAGGTCACCCGGCCCTCCCGCGCCGCCGGGTGGTACGGCGACGGGGGCACCCGGCTCAACACCCCGCTCAAGCCGGCGCTGCGGCTCGGCGCCGAGCGGCTGGTGGTGATCGGCCTCAACTCGATCGCGAGCACCCGCCAGGACACCGCCGGCGAGCGCCCCGACGTCTTCGCCGGGGCGGCCCAGATGCTCCAGGCCGGGCTCGCCGACCAGGTCGCCAACGACGTCGCCACCCTGGTCATGGTCAACCGGCTGCTGACCCGTGCGCACGAGGGTGCGACCGCGGCGGAGCCCGCCCCCGGCGCCTACCGCCCGGTCCCGTACATCTTCGTCGCGCCGCCCGGCGGCGACACTGTCGGACGGCTCGCGAGCGACATCTACCGGCGGCACTTCGCGGGCCTGGGCGGCCTCCGCCGGTGTCGCGACCTGCACCTGCTCGGACGCATCCTCGACGTCTCGCGCAACCCCCGGCGCGGGGAGGTGCTCAGCTACCTCCTCTTCGCCCGCGAGTTCTTCGACGCGATGATGGACCTGGGCCGCGCCGACGCCCGGCGCTGGCTCGCCGGCCGGCCCGCCGCCGACCCGTGGCGCTGCGAGGAGCTGCCGGACGGCGGCAGACCGCCGCGAGCCGAGCCGGTCAGGAGGAGGGCCGGGCCGGCCGCGGCCTCCCGGCGCTCGCGCTGATCGCCTCCGTCCGGCCGTCCCGGAGGCGCTACTCGCCGCTCTCGTACTTGAACGACACGTTCAGCCGGGTGCGGAACTTGGCGACCTTGCCGTCCTCGATGGTGCAGTCGAGCTTCACCACCTCGGCGACGCGCAGGTCCCGCAGGGTCCGCGCCGCGGTCTCGACCGCCACCTGCGCCGCAGCCTCCCAGGACTCGCCGCTGACGCCCACGATGTCGGTGACGCGATACACGCTGTCGACCATCCCGGCTCCTCCACTGGCCGCACGCTGCGGCTGAGCGGCCATTCTGCGCCGCCGGTCCCGCCTCGGTCAGCCGGCTGAATACTCAGACCATGCGCTCGCGACCCGCCCAGTGGGGCGCGCGCAGCGGCTTCTTGTCGATCCTGCCGTAGGTGGTCCTGGGCAGCGCGCTGACGAACTCGAAGGCACGCGGCCGTGACATGACCCTGTTCGGCAGCCTGCCCACATTCGCCAGATCGGCGTCCCGGGCCGATCCTCTAGAGTAGGTGCCGTCATGGAGCGGACACTGAGCCGTGCTCTCCACCGCGCGGCCCAGGGGAAGACCCTGGCGTCCGCCGAGGTGACCGCGCTCCTCGGCGCGCGGGGCGAGTCGCTGGAGGAGGTCTGCGCGGTGGCCGCGCGGCTGCGGGCGCTGGGCCACGGCGACGTGATCACCTACTCGCGGAAGGTGTTCGTGCCGCTCACCATGCTCTGCCGCGACCGCTGTCACTACTGCACGTTCGCGAAACCACCAGCACGCGTCACCGCCCCCTTCCTCTCCCCCGACGAGGTGCTCACGATTGTGCGCGCGGGACAGGCGGCGGGCTGCAAGGAGGCGCTGCTCACCCTCGGCGACAAGCCCGAGGACCGCTATCCGACGGCGCGGCGCTGGCTCGAGGAGCGCGGCTATCGCACGACCCTGGAATACCTCCGCGCCATCTGCATCCTGGTCATCGAGGAGACCGGCCTCCTCCCCCACCTCAACCCCGGGGTGATGTCCTGGGAGGACATGGCGCGCCTCAAGCAGGTGAGCGCCTCGATGGGGATCATGCTCGAGCAGACCTCCGAGCGTCTGCTCGAGACCGGCATGGCCCACCACCGCTCACCCGACAAGGTGCCCGCGGTGCGGCTGCGGACCATCGAGGACGCGGGACGCCTCGGCATCCCCTTCACCACCGGCATCCTGGTGGGCATCGGCGAGACCGAGGCGGAGCGCGCAGAGGCGCTGCTCGCCATCCGCGACGTGCACCGGCGCCACCGCCACGTCCAGGAGGTCATCGTCCAGAACTTCCGGGCCAAGCCGCGCACCGCGATGCGCGACCATCTCGAGCCCTCGTTCGACGAGTTCCTCGCCGCGGTCGCCACCGCGCGGGTGGTGATGGGCCCGCGGATGAACGTGCAGGCGCCGCCCAACCTCAGCGACCCGCACTACCCGCGGCTGCTCGAGGCGGGCATCAACGACTGGGGCGGGGTCTCGCCGGTCACCCCCGACCACGTCAACCCCGAGGCACCCTGGCCCGCACTCGACGACCTGGCGGCGCGCACCGCCGAGCACGGGCTCACCCTGCGCGAGCGCCTCTGCCTGTACCCCGAGTACGCCACCCGTCCCGACCCCTACCTGGCGACGCGGATGCGCGCGCCGGTGGCGGCGCTGGTCGGTGACGACGGGCTCGCCGTCGAGGGCGCGCGGGCCGAGCCGCGGCGCTGGCAGGACCCGGACGTGGAGTGGAAGCCGCGCCAGACCGCGCTCACCTACGCGAAGGGCGCCGGCGCCGGGCTGCGCGAGGACGCGCTGGCGGTGTACGGCGACATCGACGCCCTGCCGGTGACCGCCTCGTGGACGCCTCGCACCGGGGCCCGGCTCGACACCGAGATCCGCGCCGCGCTGGCCAACGCAGACGCCGGCGGGCCGGTGAGCGACGAGCAGGCGCTGGCGCTGTTCCAGGCCGACGGCGAGGCGCTGGAGGAGCTGTGCCACGCCGCCGACCGGCTGCGCGCCGCGGCGGTGGGCGACGCCGTCACCTACGTGGTCAACCGGAACATCAACTTCACCAACGTCTGCTACACGGGCTGCCGCTTCTGCGCCTTCGCCCAGCGCGAGATGGATCCCGACTCCTACACGCTGCGCCTCGACGAGATCGCCGACCGCGCCGAGGAGGCGTGGGGCTACGGCGCCACCGAGGTGTGCATCCAGGGCGGCATCCATCCCGGACTCCCCGCCGACTTCTACTTCCGCATCCTCGACGCGATCCGCTCCCGGGTGCCGGAGATGCACATCCACGCCTTCAGCCCCATGGAGGTGCTGAACGGCTCGACCAAGCTGGGCATCTCCTTCCGCGAGTTCCTCCAGGAGTGCCGCCACCGCGGGCTCGGCAGCATCCCCGGCACCGCCGCCGAGATTCTCGACGACGAGGTCCGCTGGGTGCTCACCAAGGGGAAGCTTCCCGCCGACACCTGGGAGGAGATCGTCAGCACGGCTCACTCGGTCGGGCTCCGCTCGTCGTCGACGATGATGTACGGGCACGTCGACGCTCCCCCCCACTGGGTCGGCCACATCCGCCGGCTGGCACGCATCCAGGAGCGCACCGGCGGCTTCACCGAGTTCGTGCCCCTCCCCTTCGTCCACCAGAACGCGCCCATCTACCTCGCCGGCCGGGCCCGCGCCGGCGCGTCGGTGGCCGACAGCCGGCGGGTGCACGCCGTCGCCCGCATCCTGCTGGGCGGGCTCATCGAGAACGTGCAGGTCTCCTGGGTGAAGCTCGGCCTCGAGGCCTCCCAGGAGCTGCTGATGGGGGGCGCCAACGACCTCGGCGGCACCCTCATGGAGGAGACCATCTCCCGGATGGCCGGCGCCGAGTGGGGGGTGCGCAAGGAACCCGAGGAGCTGGAGGCGGCGATCCGCGCCATCGGCCGGGTGCCGTTGGAGCGCACCACCGTGTACGGCCGCGCGCCGGTGCGTGACCGGGCCCCGGCCGCGCCTCGGTAGCGGGCGGTCACCGCGGTGGTCACGGTTCTCTGCGGCGGATTCGGCGCGGCCCGCTTCCTGAGCGGGCTGCGCGGGCGCACCGCCGGGCTCTGCTGCGTCGGCAACACCGCCGACGACCTGGAGTGGCTCGGCCTCCACGTCTCCCCCGACCTCGACAGCGTGCTCTACGCGCTCGCCGGCTGCTTCGACGAGGAGCGCGGCTGGGGGCTGCGCGGTGACACCTTCCACTGCAATGCCGCCCTCGCCCGCCACGGCGCCGGCTGGTTCCAGGTCGGCGACCAGGACATGGCCCAGCACCTGGAGCGCACCCGGCTGCTGCGCGAGGGACGCACCCTCGGCGAGGCCACTGCACGGCTGGCGGAATCGTGGGGGGTGGAGGCCCGGCTGCTGCCGATGAGCGACGCGCCGGTGCGCACGTTCGTCAGCACCGACGAGGGGACGCTCCCGCTGCAGGAGTACCTGGTGCGGCGGCATGCGCAGCCGCGGGTGATCGCCGTCGACCAGGCCGGCATGGACCTGGCGAGGCCGGCACCGGGAGTGCTGGCGGCGCTCGAGGCCGCCGACCTGGTGGTGCTGGCGCCGAGCAACCCGGTGAGCAGCCTGGGCCCGATTCTGGCGCTGCCCGGGGTGCGCGAGGCGCTTGCGGGACGCGGCGGCGGCACCGTCGCGGTCACCCCGGTGGTGAGCGGCCGTGAGCCGGCCACGCCGCCCGAGCAGGGCCGCGCCCGGGTCCGCGCCGCCTTCCTCGAGGCCCGCGGGGTGCCCCACCGGGCGGCGGCGGTGGCCGGTCTCTACCGCGGCCTCGTCGACGGCTTTGTGCTCGATCAGAGCGACGCCGGGCAGCACGCGGAGATCGAGGCGATGGGCGTGCGCGTGCTCTGCGCCGACACCCTGGCGGCGACGGCCTCCGAGCGCGCCGGCCTCGCCGCCGCGGTGCTCGCCTTCGGTCGCGAGCTGCGGGACCGGCCACGGGCGCGGCCGTGAACGTCGGCGCCGTCGGTCCTCACCCGCGGCTGCGGCAGGCTGGGTTAACGGCGGCTAGCCCAACCGGTTTGGCGTCACCGAACACGGTTGTCGCCTTTCCCGTCCCTCGGGGCGTATTCTCGCGCTCGAGGAGGCGGCATGGCGGGGAAGCCGAGGTTTGTGGGGCGTGCGGCGGAGGTCTCCGCGCTGGAGGCCGAGCGGCACCGGAGCGCGGCAGGCGAACTGCGATGCGTCCTGCTCGCCGGTGATCCCGGCGCGGGCAAGACACGGCTCGCCGAGGAGTGCCTCGCCCGGCACGCGGCGGCGTCCACCACGCTCACCGCGCGCGCCCGCCCGCTGAGCACCGTGGCGTCCTTCGGGGTCTGGGCCGAGGCCTTCGAGGAGCACCTGCGGCAGCTGCCCCCCGAGGAGGTCGCCTCGCTCTGCGGCGGGTTCCTCGACGACCTCGCCGGCCTGCTGCGGAGCGTCGCCGGGGTGCGCCGTGCCATCCCCGACCGCGAGCCGCCGCGGATCCGCTTCCTCGAGAGTCTCGGCACCCTGCTGACCAACCTCGCCCGGCGGCGGCCGGTGGTGCTCTTCCTCGACGACATGCACCTCGCCGACGCCTCCTCCTGGGAGGTGCTGGAGTACCTGGCGCTGCACTTCTCCCGCACCCCGGCGCTGGTGGTGGCGGCGGTGCGGCCCGGTGAGCTCGCCGACCTGCCGCTGGCGGTGCGGGTGCTGCTCGACCTGGAGCAGCAGGAGGTGCTGCGTCGCATCGACGTCGAGCCGCTCGGCGAGGAGGCGGTCGAGCAGCTCGCCGAGGATCTGCTCGGACGCACCGTGGGCAAGGACGTGCTCGACTGGGTCTCCGAACGCTCGCGGGGGAACACCCTCTTCGCCGTCGGCCTGCTCCGCGCGCTCCGTGACGAGGGTGGGGTGCCGCGCGCCGGCCTTCGGGTGCTGCCCGAGGAGCTGGCGGATCGCGTCCGGGCCCGGGTCGGCCTGCTCGACCCCGACGCGCAGCGGGTGCTGGAGGTGCTCGCCGTCGCCGGCGGCCGGGTCGAGCTGGGCGAGCTGGTCCGCTTCAGTGGCCGCCCCCTCGAGGAGCTCGCCCCGGCGGTGCGCCGGCTCACCCGCACCCGTCTGGTCACCGAGGACCAGCGCGCTCACCGGGTGGCCTACGAGGTCGCCCACCCGGTGATCGCCGAGACCATCTACGACGACATCGGCGGCGCCACCCGCTTCGCCCTGCACCGGCAGGTGGGCCGGGCGCTGCTCATCGCCGGGCACCTGGGCGAGGCGGCGCTGCACTTCGCCCGCTCCGCCGACAGCGGTGACGATGAGGCGATCGCGGTGCTCCGCGACGCGCTCCGCCAGGCGGAGGAGCGCGGCGGCTGGCGCGAGGCCCTGAAGATCCTCGGCGCGCTCGCCGAGATCCTCCCTCCCGGGGACCCGCGCTGGCTCGCCGTCGCCGACACCCTCGACCAGGGCGAGTGGGTGGTCGACCACCGCGCCGACGCCGACACCCGCTCCGCAGTGGCCGCGCTGCGGGAGATCGACGCCGTGCTCGCCGCCGGCAGCGGACCGGCGCTGCGCGCCACCGTGAAGAGCCGGCTGACCAGCTTCCTCTCCTGGGGCACCGGCCAGCTCGAGGAGGCGGCGGTCGCGGCCGAGGAGGCGATCCGGCTCTACCAGGCGGCCGACGAGCCCACCCAGGCCCGCCTCGCCGCCCTCGAGCTGGCGTACGCCCGGGGGCTCGGCGGCGACCTCCCCGCCCTCGAGGAGGGCGCCCGCACCGTGCTCGCCGAGGCCGAGCTCGCCGGCGACGACCACGCCACCGTCCAGGCCCTCGGGGTGCTGGGGACCGCCACCTTCTACCAGGGGCGCTTCGCCGAGGCGGAGGACGCGATCGGCCGCAGCGTGGAGATGGCGCGGAGGGCGGGCAAGCTCTACAGGGTCACCTGGGGACTGATGTCGCTGGGCTGGGCGTACGGCTTCGAGGGCCGCTTCGACGAGTCCCGGATGGCCTTCGAGGAGGCCCGGTCGATCCCCGGCTGGCGCGACAGCAACGTGCTCGAGCTCGAGTCGCACGTGCGCTGGCTGGCGGGCGACTACGCCGGATCGCTCGCCTGCGCCCGAGAGGCGGTGGTGCTCAACCCGGGCGGGTTGAGCCGCCGCCGCGCCACCGGCCTCTGCTTCGCCGCCCTGTCCGCGGTCGAGACCGACCAGCTCGACGAGGCCCGCCGCGACGCCGCCACCGCGGCGCGCATCTACGGCGATCGCTCCTGGTTCGTGGGCTCGGGCTTCGCCCAGCACGCCGTCGCGGTGCTCGCCTGGCGCGAGGGACGGCTCGTCGATGCGGTCGCCGCGTTGCGCCGGGGCGTCGACTGGCTGCTGTCGATGGGGGCGGTGGTCTTCGCCGCGCCGATGCTTCTCGACCTCGCCGAGGTGGCGGTCGAGGCCGGCCTGCCGGCCCAGGCCGAGGTGGCCTCCGCGGAGCTCGACCGCATCGCCGGGATCACCGAGCGCGACCTCTTTCGCGCCCTCGCGGCGCTGGGCCGGGCCTGGGCCGCGATCGGTCGAGGCCACCACGCCCAGGGCGTGGCGGCAGCGCGGGAGGCGGCCACGCTGCTTCCCGAGAAGGCGTGCGCCACCCTGCGGGGACGCAGCCTGGTGGCCTGTGCCCGGGCGCTGGAGACGCGGAGCTCCGCCGCCGAGCTGCACGCCCTGGCCGAGGCGGCGAGCGCCTTCGAGGCGGGCGGCGCGCTGTGGCGACGCGACCGGGTGGTGGAGGCGCTGCGGGCGCGGGGCCGCGAGGGGCTGCGCGCCGCGGACGCGGTGCGCGGCGCCGATGGCATCACCGTCCGCGAGCTGCAGGTGGCGCGGCTGGCCGCGCAGCGGCTCACCGCCAAGGAGATCGGCGACCGGCTCTTCATCAGCCGGCGCACCGTCGAGGCCCACCTCGCCCGCGTCTACGTCAAGCTCGGGGTCGCCTCCAAGGGCGAGCTCGCTCGCCGGCTCACCGAGCTCACCGCCTGACGCCGTCCCCGGTCTCGTCGGGAACGGCGCCGGGCGGCTGCGCTCCGCGGCCTCCTAGCGAGACCGGACGAGAAGGGTCCCGGCGACCAGCACGATCAGCAGCACCGCGGCGATCGCCAGGTACGCGTCGCGCATCCAGCCGGCCACGTCGCGGGTCAGCTGGGTGGCGGCCAGGTTGGTCTGCCGTGGCGCCGCCGAGCCCTGCTGGGAGCTCTGCGGCGCCGGCTGGGCGGCCGGGGGTGCCGCCGAGGCGTCGGCCGGCGGAAGCGGTGTGGTCGGGGTCGAGGGCTCGCCCACGGCCACCGGCGGCTCTCCGGTGGGGGTGACCGCGGCCGTGCTCGAGCTGCCCGAGGAGCCGTAGCCGGAGCCGGGCGGCCCGGCGTCGAACGCCGCCGGCGGCGCCGAGAGGTCGAGCGGTCCACCGCAGCTGGGGGCGCAGCGGGAGGCGAGCACCGAGACCTCGGCACCGCCCACGGAGAAGCCCCCACCCTCGAACCCCTGCGGATTCTGGGCGCCGAGCTTGGCGTCGCGGTGGACGACCTGGAGCACCCCGGTCACGGCGTGCACCGACCCGTCGTCGCCCGGGGCGACGGTCGAGGAGGTGAGCCGCACCTGGGGGAACCCGGCCTTGGCCATGGCGTCGTTGACCTGCGCCTGGGCGCCGGGAGAGGCCTTGTCGCCCACCACCAGGCCCTGGTCGGTGACCTGCACCGCGGTGCCGTTCACGGTGGCCCCGTCGACCACGGTGCGGGCGCTGCCCTTCGGCTGCGAGGGGGTCGCGGCGATGAAGCCGACTGCCCGCGAGGCCATGCTCTCGATGCGCAGCGGTCCGATGGTGAGGCCGTGGAGCACCGAGACCGACTCGGCGACCACGCCGTCGTCGGCGGGCTCGGAGTGCGAGTCGACCACACCGTGCTCGATCACCAGCGCGCCCGGCACGATCACCTGGGTGACCGCGGCGTCGGCTCGCGCGGTCGGAGTTGCGGTCGCCTTCGACGTGAACCTGCCGTCGACCACCTGGGTCCTGGCCGCCCCGGTGAGCGGACCCTCCCAGGCGGCCTGTTGGGGATTGGCGGGGAAGAGGGCGTCGGCCTCGCCGGGCGGCGGCTCGGGCAGCGCTCCGCCCTTGCCGTTGCCCCCTCCCCCCGCGACCCCGTACACGTAGGTGCCGACGGTGCCGCGCTGGATGAACGCGGCGGTGCTCTGTGATCCGGGGGGCGGACCGTTGATCTCGACCCCGGCCCCCACCACCCGGGTCAGCTCGTCGCCGACGGCGAAGAGGTACCCGGTGGCCAGCTGTCCCTGGGCGTGGGCGTCGACCGCGGTGAAGCCGGGGAAGACGGCGCTCGGAGCCCCCTCATCCGCGACCACGGGATGGAGGAAGCCGATCACCCCCAGGGCCACCGCCGACACCGCCAGCATCGGCCTTCGCACGTTGCACCTCCGCACACCGGTTGACCGCCGCGCCGCGGGGAGCGCCCGTCACCGGGCGATTCCCCGCGGCGGTGAGGCGGATGTCAGTTCAGATGGGGGTTGACGATGGGTCCCGCGATGTACTTCCAGCCGAGCTTCCCGCCCACGTCCTGCATCTGCACCAGGTAGGTGGTCTTGTTCGAACGGTGGTGCCCGACGCTGAAGGTGATCTGCGGGCCGAGCCCGGAGTTGAAGCCGCTCAGCCGGTCGAGGTCATCCTTCAGCCGCTGGCGGGTCACGCTCAGCCCGAGGCGCTTCAGCGCCTCGTTGAGCATGGTCCCGCCGACGAAGGCCGACTTGGTCCAGTTGGAGTGGTCGATGTTGGGGTAGTAGTGCTCGACGGTCTGCTTGTACAGCCGGTAGCCGGCGCTTCCGGCGGAGGGGCCGGCGGGATCGTCCGGGATCCAGTCGATGGCGGCGATGGTCCCGGCCGCGGTGGGTCCGGTGAGCTGGGGCGTGACCTGGAAGTACAGCGCCGCGTTGCCCGAGTACCCGTGCTGGGGCTTGTAGCCCTGGGCCGCCGCCTCGCGCACCATCCGCGCGAAGATGCCGGGGTCGAGCATGGTGGTGATGGTGTCGACGTTGTTCACCCGGCACTGGGCGAGGAACGTCGAGGTGCCGGGGTCGTCGAAGTTGGCGGCCTGGGCGACCGCCATCTGGCCGCCGGCGGCCTCGAGGACCTTCTTGTAGGTGTCGGCGTACGCCTGGCCGGTGGTGTTGTTGAGGTAGAGGACGCCGACCTTCCTGGTGCCGTGCTGCACCTGGTAGTCGGCCAGGTTCTGGGCCTGGTTCACCGCCGATGCGCCCACCGGGAAGCTCCAGGAGCCGCTGTACTGCGCCTCGCCCCAGCCGTCGTTGCCGACGTTGGGCACCTTCTGCTGGTCGAGGTAGGGGGTCACGGCGTCGTTGGTCGGCACCGACTGGCTGCACGCCATCGCGAAGACGTTCTGGCGCTCGACCAGGTCGCGGGTGGCGGCGCTGCCCTTGGTGGCGTCCCAGGCGTCGTCACGCACCAGCACGTCGTACTTCCGGCCGTTGATGCCCCCGGTGTCGTTGGCCGACTGCAGGGTGGCGCGGCAGGCGTAGGAGAGGTTGGCGCCGAAGGAGCCGACCGGTCCCGAGTAGATGCCGATGTGGCCGAGCTTGATCGAGGTGGCGGTCACGCCGGTGTCGGTGGCGCCGCCGGCGGCGCCGGGTTGCGGGATCGCCGCGCCGGGCCGGGGAGGCGCGGGAGCGGTGCCTGGCTTGGCGGCGG
>JAQBPH010000608.1:0-4873 GCA_028287625.1 Chloroflexota bacterium
CTCACCGTCGCCGCCGAGCGGCTCGGCGACGGCCACACCGACGAGCCGGTGCCGCCCCAGGGCGCGGACGAGGTGGGCCAGCTGGCGATCTCGCTGGAGCGGATGCGCCGGGACATCAACGCCTCCCACGACGCCATCATGGCGGCGGCGCGGGAGCTGGAGGGGCGGGTCGCCGAGCGCACCGCCCAGCTCCGCGACCGCAACGAGGAGCTGGTCGCGCTCAACGCCCTGGCGGCCTCGCTGACCCGCTCCCTCGACCCGGTCGCCATCCTCGGCGACGCCCTCGACACGATGCGCGCCCTGCTGCCGCTGAGCGCCGGCCGGGGCTGGTTGCACCAGGGGGGCCGGCTCACCGCCGCGGCGGTGTGGGGGTCGCCGGCGCCGGGGCTCGACGCCGAGCTCCGCGCGGTCGCGCAGCGCGCCTCCGAGGAGCACCGGCTGGTGGTCCGCCAGGTGGCCGGGGGCCGGCTGGTCGGGCTGCCCCTGGAGACCGGTGACGGCCCCCTCGGCGCCCTCGCCCTGGCCACCGGCCGCCCCGAGCTGGAGGCGCGGACCCGCACCCTGCTCCGGGGCGTCGGCGACCTGGTCGGCCTCGCCCTTCGCACCGCACGGCTGAGCGCCGAGGGTCGCGAGCTCGCCGTGCTCGAGGAGCGGACCCGGCTGGCCCGCGAGATCCACGACACCCTGGCCCAGCAGCTCACCGCGATCGTGCTCCAGCTCGAGGCCGCCGAGGTGTTCCTCGACCGGGACGAGGCCCGGGCCCGGCAGGTGGTGGTGAGCGCCCGTGACCAGGCGCGGTCGGCGCTCGCCGAGGCGCGGCGCTCGGTGTGGGACCTGCGGCCGGCGCCGCTCGACCAGACCGGCCTGGGGGCGGCGCTGCGCCACGAGGCGCGGCACTGGCAGGCGCGCAGCGGCATCGCCGCGCGGGTGCGCACCCAGGGCCTGCCGGTGCCCCTCGCCCTCGACCCCCAGACCGAGGTGGCCCTCTTCCGCATCGCCCAGGAGGCGCTCGCCAACGTGGCCCTCCACAGCCACGCGGAGCGGGTGGACATCCGCCTGGAGCTGCGCTCCGGAGTGCTGCGGCTGAGCATCCGCGACGACGGCGACGGCTTCGAGGCCGGGGAGCGGTCGCCGGGCTGCTTCGGCCTGGTGGGGATGGCCGAGCGCGCCCGCCTCGCCGGGGCCACCCTGGAGATCGAGAGTAGCCCGGGTTCGGGCACCCGGGTGATGGTGCGGCTGCCCCTCGGCGACGTCGCCGTGTCCGCCTCGGCATGATCCGCGTGCTGGTCGCCGACGATCACCCCGTGGTCCGCCACGGCCTCTGCACCATGCTCGAGATCGAGGACGACCTCGTCGTCGTCGGACGGGCCGCCGACGGCGAGGAGGCGGTGCGGCTGGCCCGTGAGACCCGGCCCGACATCGTCCTCCTCGACGTCCAGATGCCCAACGTCGACGGCATCGAGGCGCTGCGCCTGATCCGCGCCGACAACCCCGAGGCGAGGGTGATCGTGCTCACCACCTACCGCAACGAGGACTACATCTTCCCCGCGCTCGAGGCGGGGGCCCGCGGCTACCTGCTCAAGGACGCATCGCGGGCCGAGCTTGCGGCGGCGGTGCGCGCCGTCCACCGTGGTGAGTCGCTGCTCGACCCCCAGGTCGCCGAGACCGTGAACAATGCTCCCCGGCACGACCCCCTCACCCCGCGCGAGCTCGAGGTGCTGCGCCTCATGGCCGATCAGAAGAGCAACGCCCAGATCGCGGGGCGGCTGTTCGTCAGCGAGAACACGGTGAAGACCCACGTCAGCAACATCCTCGCCAAGCTCGGCTGCGGCGACCGCGCCGGGGCGGTGCTCACCGCCTGGAAGCGGCACCTCATCCCATGACCTCCAGGTGCGCTTCCCAGTCGACGGAGGTGTGGTTGGAATGACACAATTGGGAGTGCTGCTCCGTTCGACCCCACGTGCCGGTGCGGGGGCGAGGGGCGCGCGAGAGGGGTGGAGTGAGCGCATGGCCCCGGTGACCTCGGCGACCCCGGCGGGCCTCTCCTTCGACGAGGTGCGGCGGCTCCACAGCGCCGCCCTCCACCGGTTCTGCATGGTCGCGCTCGGCCACCCGGAGGCGGCGGAGGCGGCCGCGGCGCAGGTCCTCGCCGCCGCCGCGGAGAGCCATCCGATCGACCGGCCGGCCGCGGCGGGCGTGCTCCGCTGGCTCTTCGGGGTGGCCTGCGAGGTGATCGGCGAGCTGCCGCCGGCCCGGCGCGGCCGCCGCGCCCCGGGGGCGGTGGCCAGCGGCTGGGGCCGGGAGGTCGACGAGGCGCTGGTCAGGGCCGCCGCGCTGGGGACCCGCGATCGACTCGCCACCGGCCTGCGCTGCGCCGCCGGGCTCGAGTACTCCGAGATCGGCGAGATCCTCGGCCTGCGCGCCGACGCGGCCCGGGAGGCCTGCGCGCGGGGGCTGCGGCGCATCCGACCGGGCGGCGGACGGTCCCGGTGAGCGAGCCGCTCGACACCGACGAGCGCTGGTTCGCCCACCTCCTCGCCTCGATCCCGGCGCCGGGGTCGCTCGAGACCCTCCCCCCGCCGGCCCTTCCGGTGGCGCCCCCCCCGCGGCGGCGGCGCAGCCGGGTCGGACCGCTGGCCATCGCCGTCGCCGTGGCCGTCATGGTCGGCGTGGTCGGCGCCGGCCTCGGCCTGGTCCTTCCCCGTGGCCGGGGCAACGCTCCCGCGACCGTCGCCCCGGTGGTCCCGGCGATGCCGACGGGGCGCTCGGATGCGGCGATGGCCTCCGACCCGGCGCACCGCCGGGCGCTGCTCTTCGGCGGCCACGGCCGCGTCGGCCTGCTTGGCGACACCTGGAGCTGGGACGGCCACCGCTGGTCCCGCGAGATCGTCCCCAGCGGCCCCGCGCCCCGCGCCTCGGCGGCGATGGCCGCCGGCGCCGGTGGGGTGGTGCTCTTTGGCGGCGCCGGCCCGCTGGGGCTGCTCGACGACACCTGGTGGTGGGACGGGCGGACCTGGTCGCTGCAGCGGCCGCGCATCTCGCCACCGCCGAGCGCGGCGGCGCTGATGGCCGAGGACCCGGCGGCGCACCGCACCCTGCTGGTGGTGCCGGACGCCTCCGCGGCGTCACCGGTGTCGACCTGGAGCTGGGACGGGCACGACTGGGCGCGGCGCCAGGCCGCCACGGCGCCGCCATCCTGCGCGGCGGTGATGGCCGCCGACCCCGCCACCCGCCGGGTGGTGCTGGTGACCGGGCGCTCCTGCCCGGCGAGCCTGGCCGGTGCCACCTGGAGCTGGGACGGCCAGAGCTGGACCCAGCTCCACCCGGCCGCGTCGCCGCCCGCCCACGACCACCCCGCCCTCGGCGCCGGCGGCGGCCACCTGCTCCTCTTCTCCCCGGAGCCCGACCCCACCCGCAGCTGCGCCGCCCGGCTCACCTGGACCTGGGACGGCGCCACCTGGAGCCCGCACGCGCCCCCGGTCTCGCCGCCGGCGGCCGGACCCGCCACCACCGACCCGAACGACGGCAGCCTGCTGCTGCTCACCCCCGCAGGCGAGACCTGGCGCTGGACCGGCTCCGCCTGGGAGCTGGGCGAGGCGGCCGCATCCCCGCAGGGCGCCCTGCCCCCCACCCCGTGGGTCGAGCGCGCCCCGGCCGGCTGCCCGCCGCCGCGCACCGGGGCGGCCATGGTCACCGACGAGGCCCGCCACCAGGTGCTGCTCTTCGGCGGCTCGGCCTCGCCCCTCGGCCAGGTGCCCCCGGTGCTGGGCGGGACCTGGGTGTGGGAGGGCTCCGGCTGGACCCAGCTCCATCCCGACCCCGAGCCCCCGGCGCGCACCGGCGCGGTCATGGCCTACGACGCCGCCCACTCGGTGGTGGTGCTCTTCGGTGGCCAGGGCCTCGACGACAGGGGCGCACCGGCGCCCTTCGACGCCACCTGGACCTGGAACGGCTCGGCCTGGAAGCGCCAGGCGCCGAAGAGCGCCCCGCCCGGCCTGCGCAACGCCGCCATGGCCTGGGACCCGGGCCGCCACGCCGTCATCCTGGTGACCGGGGCCTCGACCCAGATGGCCCAGACGTGGAGCTGGGACGGCTCCGCCTGGATCCAGCTCCATCCCCACACCCCCCCGCCCTTCGGCGCCCTGGTGACCGCCCCCGACCTCGGCGGAGTGCTGCTGGTCAGCCCGGCCGCCGCCGACCACCCGGCCTCCACCTGGACCTGGGACGGCGGCGACTGGCACCCCCTCGGCATCGCCGGCACCCCGGCGCCGAGCGGGCCCGCCATCGGCTACGAGGCCGCGGCGCACCGCGTCGTGCTCTTCGGCGGCGACTGCCCGACCGGCCACTGCCCCGGCGACGCCACCTGGACCTTCGACGGCCACAGCTGGACCCAGCTCCGCCCCGCCACCTCCCCAGCGCCACGCAGCGGTGCCGTGATGGCCCCCGATCCCCGCGGCGTGCTCGTCCTGTTCGGGGGGACCAGCTTCGTCGCACTGCTGGGGGACACCTGGGAGTTCTCGTAGGTCCGGTGGTGTTGCTCGGCCGATCTGCCGCGGGTGGGGATGTGCGGCCGATCTGCCCGCGGGTGGTGATGCACGGTCGATCTGCCGCCGGTGGGGATGTGCGGCCGATCTGCCGCGGGTGGTGATGCTCGGCCGATCTGCCGCGGGTGGAGATGTGCGGCGGTTCTGCCGCGGGTGGTGATGCTCGGCCGATCTGCCACGGGTGGAGATGCCCGGCAGTTCTGCCGCCGGTGGTGATGCTCGGCCGATCTGCCGCGGGTGGAGATGCCCGGCAGTTCTGCCGCCGGTCGAGATTCGCGTCTGGCCGCTCTGCCGCCGGTTGAGGGTCGCGGCAGTTTCTCCACGGTGTT
>JAQBPH010000618.1:0-6171 GCA_028287625.1 Chloroflexota bacterium
CGGCTACGACGCCTGGGCGGACAGGCTGCTCTCCGCGAACCCGAGCAGCGGGCGCAGGGTCCTCACCGTCGCCGCGCTGCTGGGGAAGAGGGAGGGTGACAATCCCCACTTCTGGTACAGCCCCGACGACGTCGTGAGGGTCGCCGACCGCATCACCTCCGACCTCAGGTCGATCGACTCCGCCGACAACGGCTACCTCACCGCCCAGCGGGCCGCGTTCACCAGCGCGCTCGCCCCGTACACGGGCCGGATCGCCGCCATCAGGGCGAGGTTCGCCGGCCAGAGGATCGCCGCCACCGAGAGCATCTTCGAGTACATGGCCGGCGCGCTGGGGCTGGTGCTGGTGAGCCCGCCGGAGTTCATGAAGGCGGTGGCCGAGGGCAACGACCCGCCCGCCGACTCGGTGGCCGCGTTCCAGCAGGCGCTCACGACCAGGGAGGCCACCGCGCTCGTCTACAACGTGCAGACCTCGACGGTCGTGACCAGCAACCTCAAGCAGCTGGCGGTCACCCGGGGCATCCCGGTGGTCGCCGTGAGCGAGACGCTGCAGCCCCCGGACGCGACCTTCCAGGACTGGCAGCTGGGGCAGCTCAACGCCCTCTACAACGCCCTCAACGCCACCGCCCTGGCGAGGTGAGGGACCCGGGAGGCGCAGCCCTCGCGGACCGGACTCCGCCGTCGGAGACGGCTGCGCACGAGACCGACTCGCCGGTCATCCGCCTGCACGACGCCGGGGTCGCCCACGGGCGCCGCTTCGTCTGGCGGCACGCCGGCCTCGAGGTGGCGCCCGGCGAGTTCGTGGTCGTCCTGGGCCCCAACGGCGCGGGCAAGACCACGCTGCTGCGCGTCCTCCTCGGCCTCCACCCGCTCGCCGAGGGGACCGTCGCGGTGCTGGGCGGACCTCCGCGCCGCGGCCGCCACGCGGTCGGGTACGTGCCCCAGCGCCGCACCCTCGACTCCGACCTCACCCTGCGCGCCCGCGACCTGGTCGCGCTGGGGGTCGACGGAAATCGCTGGGGCATCGCGCTGCCCTTCGCATCCGGGCGCCGCAAGCGCGCGCTGGTCGACGCGGCGCTCGGGGCGGTGGACGCCACCGCCTACGCCGAGCACCCCGTCGGCCGCCTCAGCGGCGGTGAGCAGCAGCGCCTGCTCCTCGCCCAGGCGCTGGTCACCGAGCCGCGCCTCCTGCTCCTCGACGAGCCGCTGGCCAGCCTCGACATCCGCAGCCAGGGTGTGATCAGCGGCCTCGTGGCCGGGCTGGCCCGGGAGCGTGGCATCACCGTGGTCCTGGTCGCGCACGACGTCAATCCGCTGGTGTCCTTCGTCGACCGCGTGGTCTACGTCGCCGGCGGCGCCATGGTGTCGGGGCGCGCCGACGAGGTGATCACCACCGAGACCCTGAGCGCCCTCTACGACTACCCGGTGGAGGTGATCCGGGACAGCCGCGGCCGCATCGTCGTGGTCGGCCTCGACGACTGCGACTCGCACCACCACTGAGTGCCCTCAGTGGAACAACCTTGTCAAATTGTCTGTGGTCTTGGACTCAGCCACGGCTCATCACTGGAAACATTGGGGCCGAAGGCCCTGAGTGTGGTCCCGTCGCACGTCACCTGGAACCTGGTCGACGACTGGCAGCAGCTGGTCCAGTACGACTTCATGCGCCACGCGCTGCTGGCGGGCGGGATCGCCGCGGTGCTGTGCGGGGCCGTCGGCTGCTTCGTGGTGCTGCGCGGCCTCTCCTTCGCCACCGACACCCTGACCCACGTGGGGTTCGCCGGCGCCTCCGGTGCGGTGGTGATCGGGCTCAGCCCGGTGGCGGGGCTGCTCGGCCTCACCGCGCTGATGGCGGTCGCCCTCGGCGCCCTGGAGCAGCGGCTGCGCGGCCGCGACGTGGTCATCGGGATGATCCTGGTGCTGACCCTGGGGCTGGGGCTCTTCTTCCTGCGCCTCTACCGCGGCTACTCCAACGAGACCTACGCGCTGCTCTTCGGCTCGATCCTCGCGCTCAGCCTGCGCGACGTGGCGGTGGTCGCGGTGGGGGCGGTCATCGCCCTCGCCGCGCTCGCCGCGATCTTCCGCCCGCTGCTGTTCGCCTCGCTCGACGAGCAGCTCGCCGAGGCGCGGGGGGTGCCGGTGCGCGCGGTGGCGACCGCCTTCCTGCTCGTCCTCGCCGTCGCCGTCACCGCCGCCACCCAGGTGATCGGCGCCCTGCTCGCCGTCGCCCTGCTGATCGCTCCGGGGGCGACCGCGCAGCGGCTGACCACCCGGCCGGTGACCTGGCTGCTCCTCTCCGTCGCCATCGCGCTCGGGGTCACCTGGACCGGCCTCGCCCTCGCCTTCTGGCAGCCCTATCCGGCGAGCTTCTTCATCACCTCGCTGTCGACGCTCACCTATCTCGCTGCGCGCCTGGTCACCGCCGGAGCGGTGCTCTCCCGGCTGCGCCCGGCGACGCGGCCGGCCCCCGCCGCGGAGGGCTGAGGATGCCGTGCATCGCCTCCACCCTCACCAACGCCCCCCTCTCCTGGAACCCGGTCGACGACCTGAACCAGCTGTTCACCTACCCGTTCATGCGCAGCGCCTATCTCGCGGGCACCGCGACCGCGATCGTCGCCGGCGTGGTCGGCTACTTCGTGGTGCTGCGCGGGCTCAGCTTCGCGGGTCATTCGCTGTCGCTCATGGGATTCGCGGGCGCCACCGGCGCGAGGGTCGCCGGCGTCGACCCGCTGGTCGGCCTGCTGGTCGTCGACGGCGCCGGGGCGCTGCTCATCGGAGCGCTGGCCAGGCGCCCGCGTGGCCGCGACGTGGTGGTCGGCATCGTGCTCACCGGCACGCTGGGGCTCGGGCTGCTCTTCCTCCGGCTCTCGCGTGCCGGCGAGGCGCTGCCGGTGCTGGTCGGCGACGTGCTCGGCATCAGCGCCGCCGAGGTCACCATCGTCGAGGTGGCGGCCGCGATGATCGTCGTCCTCGTCGCCGTCGCCTTCCGCCCGCTTCTCCTCTCGTCGCTCGACGAGGAGGTGGCCGAGGCGCGGGGCGTGCCCACCCGGGCGATGTCGCTGCTGCTGCTGCTGCTCCTCGCCGCCACCACCGCGGTGGCGACGCCCATCGTCGGCGTGCTGCTCACCTTCTCGCTGCTGGTCGCCCCCGCCGCCACCGCGTCGCTGATCTCGGGCCGGCCGCCGCTCGTCGTGGGGCTCTCGATCGCCCTCGGCGTGCTCTACATCTGGATCGGCCTGGGGGTCTCGTACTGGGTGGACATGCCTCCCAGCGTCTTCGTCACAGCCATGGCCTTCGCCGTCTACGTGGGCGTGCGAACCGCGGGGACGCTCGCCGCATGGCGTGCCGCCGCACCGTCCCGGCCGCCGGCCGCCTAGGAGGCCTTCTCGGCGGCGGCGCAGTCCTTGCAGAGGCCCATGAGGTCGAGCCGGTGGGCGTGCAGCTGGAAGCGTTTGCGCCGCGCCAGCGTCGCCAGGGCGCGGTCGATCCTCTCCTCGAGCTCGGCGGGGAGCTCGACGTCGAGCATGGTGCCGCAGGCGCTGCAGACGAGGTGGTGGTGGTGCCCGAGCAGGTCCTCGGCGAGCTCGAAGCGCGCGAAGTCGCCGGCGCCGACCAGCCGCTGCACCAGCCCGGTCTCCTCGAACACGGCGAGGTTGCGGTACACGGAGCTCTGGGGCAGGTCGGTTGCGACCGCGAGGATCTCGGCGATCGTCATCGGCTGCTTGGCGGCTGTGAGCACCTCGATGAGCGCCCGGCGGTGACGGGTGTACCGGCTGTCACCCTGCTGGAGGCGGGCGGCGACGGTATCGTGGAGCTCGCCGGTCACCTCCGTAGCGTACCCGGTGGATGGAGCGTGCGGCGAGGGTCATGCCCACCCGGCTCCGCCTCCGTTGTACTTGATATCGAGCATGGCATGCTTTATGCTGCGAAGAATGTGTAGATATTGAGAATCGCCGCGAGACGGGGTGGACACATGTGGAGCGCTGATCAGCAGAAGAATGCCGCCGCCGCGAACGCCGCCGGCAGCGCGGCCCAGAGGGCGACCGCGGCCAGCCGGGCCGCCCACGAGGTGGTCGAGGACGTCGCCGGAGCCGCGACCCTCGCCGCCGCCGTGACGGCCCACGAGGCGGCGGCGCTGGCCGTGGCCGCGGCTGTCGCGAGCCAGGAGATGACGATCGCCGATGCTGCGCTGCACCGGGCGCAGATGGCTGCGGCCGCCGCCGCGACCGCGGCCGCCACGGGAGTGGTGGAGACCGTCGCCGAGAGGGCCGCGTCGAGGGCCGGAGCCGCAGCGGATGCCGCGACGGAGGCCGCCGGAGGGGTCGAGAGGGTGACGCAGCAGCTTCCCCCCTCCGCGGAGAGGATTCGGGCGGCGTCGAGGATGCTGAGGCAGGGACAGGGGATGCCGGCGTCTCCACGCACTGAGGCGTAGCCGGCCGGCCACCGAGTCCGTGGTCGCGGGCGGTGCCGGGCCGCGCGTCAGTGTGCCGTCGCCAGCTGCACGGCCCTGACGATCAGCAGGACGACGGCGATCAGCAGGTAGCCACGCAGGGCGTACATCGCCACCAGCCGCCCCCGTGACCAGCGCGGCCGCTCCAGCAGGGCGAGCGGAGGCATGCGCCAGGTCAGCCGGTCGACGCCGTGCATGTCCGCGGGCTCGGCGGGCCGCAGCCGGCGGCCGCGAACGATCACCACGGCGGCGCCGGACAGGCCGGCGGCCAGGGCGATGGTGAGGACGGCGAAGACCCGGCCGACATCGATCGAGGGGATGACGGTCGCGATCACCAGGATGAGGGAGAGCTCGAGAAGGAGGCCGACGATGACGCCGGCGAGCACGTTGAGCCATGCCCGGTTCACCCAGGGCCCCAGCACGGCCCGGTCGTTGCAGAGGAGGACCAGGAAGATGGTCGCGCTGGGGAGCAGGATGCCGGCGAGCGCCTGCACCGCCGTGGTCATGAGGCCGAGCGGGGCGTTGGGGATGAGGACGATGCCGGCGGCGAGGGCGATCATCGCGGTGTAGCTGCCGTAGAAGACCTTGGCGTCCCTGAGGCTGCGGTGGAGGGAGTGGCGCAGCCCGAAGACGTCACCGAAGGCATAGGAGGTCGCGAGCGTCACCGCGCAGGCGCCGATGATCGAGGCGTCGAGGAGGATGAGGGCGAAGATCGCACCCACTCCGCGGCCGACATACCGGGCGAGGCCGGACGCCGTCTCGCCGGCATCGCTGAAGTGGCCGGCGTCCGGGGTGCCGGCGAAGCGTGCGCCGAGGCCATCACCAGGGCTCCGGCGCCGATGACGACGACGACGGCTCCGATCACCGTGTCGGCCCGTTCGTAGCCGATCCAGCGCGGCGTGATGCGCTTGTCGACGATGTTCGACTGCTGGAAGAAGAGCTGCCAGGGGGCGACCGTCGTCCCCACGATGGCGATGACGAGGAGGATGGCGTCGGACGAGGGACCGCCCCGGATCCCCGGGACCAGCGAGTCGTGCACCACCTGTCCCAGGGAGGGATGGCTGAGGAACGCCAGCGGGAGGACCAGCAGGTTGCCGGCGAGGAAGACGAACATGAAGCGCTCCCACCGCTGGAAGTTGCCCGACGCGGTGACGGCGATCAGGGTCAGCGCGGCCAGCGGCACCGCGACGTACCGGCTGATCCCGAAATAGCTCGCCGCCAGGCCGATGCCGATGAACTCGGTGACGATGGTGAGGAAGTTGAGGATGAACAGGTCACCGACGGAGAAGAGACCCCAGAACCTCCCGAAGCGCTCGTTGATGAGGCGTGCGTGGCCCACCCCGGTCACCGCCCCCAGCCGGACCACCATCTCCTGGTTGACGATCAGCACGGGGATGAGGAGGAGAAGGGTCCAGAGCAGGCTGGTGCCGTAGTTCTGGCCGGCCTGCGAATAGGTGGCGACGCCACCGGCGTCGTTGTCCCCGACCATGACGATGAGCCCGGGCCCCATGACCGCCAGCAGGGTGAGAAGGCGTGCGCGGAGCCCCCGGCGGGGTGCCGCGTCACCCGACCGGATGGTGCCGAGTGCACCGCGGATGTCGCCGATGTGCGCCTCGTCGAGCACGGCAGGACCGTGCGCCTCGGCGCCGGCGGTGCGGTTCAGCACCACCCTGTCGTCACCCGGTCAGTCCTCGGCCTCGGCCGACTGGCGGAGCAGCCCCAGCCGG